>JAEYZJ010000092.1 GCA_023430705.1 Pseudomonadota bacterium
GCGTTCTCGAAGGCCTTGCGGGTGACGATGTCGCGCGGGCGCAGCTGGACCTTGAGCAGTTCCATGACCTGCTCGCCGGCCTTGGCGCAGAGCGCGTCGCGGATTTCGTAGGGCGCCGGGGCGCCGCAGCTGTAGGGCAGCGCGAGGCCGATGGCCTCGGCGACCATGGCCATGGTGTTGGCAGTGTACTGGCCGCCGCACGAACCGGCCGACGGGCAGGCGACGCGCTCGAGTTCGTCGAGCGTCTCGTCGTCCATCTTGCCCACCGAATGGAGGCCGACAGCTTCGAACAGGTCCTGCACCACCACGTCGCGGCCGCGGAAGCGGCCCGGCAGGATGGAGCCGCCATAGATGAAGATCGACGGCACGTTGAGGCGGATCATCGCCATCATCATGCCCGGCAGGCTCTTGTCGCAGCCGGCCATGGCGACCAGCGCGTCATAGGAGTGTCCGCGCATGGTCAGTTCCACCGAGTCGGCGATCACGTCGCGCGAGGCCAGGGAGGACTTCATGCCGGCATGGCCCATGGCGATGCCGTCGGTCACGGTAATGGTGGCGAACTCGCGCGGCGTACCGTGGCTGGCGGCAACGCCCTTCTTGACGGCCTGCGCCTGGCGCATCAGCGAGATGTTGCAGGGAGCGGCCTCGTTCCACGCCGTTGCCACGCCAACCAGCGGCTGGTGGATCTGTTCGCTCGTCAGCCCCATGGCATAGAGGTACGACCGATGCGGAGCCCGCTCCGGACCTTCGGTCACATGCCTGCTGGGAAGACGCGATTTATCGACGTAGTTCGATGCCATTTCTTCTACCTGCTTGTCCGACCGATTATGCACCGGCGCCCCTTCAAAAGGCGCCGTTTATGAGCTTCGGCCTGACAAGGCACAAGGGCGGGAAAGTCGCGATTGGTACGGTGCCGAGCCCCAAAAAGGCGTGCACCAATTTCGCGATCCGACCGAGCCCAGTCCTCTTCTTCTTTTAGGGTCACATTGTGGCGGTGATCTTCAGCAAAACGTTGATTACGTTCCCGCCGCACCGCGATTCAACCACGCTGTTGCAAAAACATCACGTGTGGTTCATCCGGCGCTAAGCATAACGCTCCCCGGCGACAGAAACGTGTCCGTACTTTGCCGTTCTCAACTGCGGAAAGGTCCGACGCGAGCCCCACGGTCGGCCCGCGCGACCAGCCGACTCAGGCCCGCGCCGGCGCAAAAAAGAAGCCCGGGGAACTGCCCCCGGGCTCTCGATCGAAACACTGTTGGACGGACCGGCCCCGTCAGCTCAGGCGGGAGAGGGCCTCCTGCAGCCGCTTCAGGCGCTCGAGGCTCTCCCCGCGCCGCGTACGCTGCTCCTCGATCACTTCTTCGGCAGCCTTGGCGAGGAACTGCTCGTTGCCGAGCTTCTTGTCGATCTTGTCGACCTCCGCCTGCTCCTTGGCAATGTCGCGCTTCAGCCGGCCGCGTTCGGCGTCGAGGTCGATGACCCCGGCGAGCGGCAGCACGAAGGTCGCTTCGTTGAGGATCAACTGGGCCGAGTCGCGCGGCACGTCCGTGGTGTAGTCGACGCTGTCGAGGCGGGCGAGGCGGGTGAGCGCGCTGAGGTTGGCCTCGATGCGGGTGCCGGTCTCCTCCCCTGCCCCGACGACAAGCAGCTTCACCTTGGCGCCGGCCGGCACGTTCATCTCCTGGCGCACCGAGCGGATGCCAGAGATCAGCGACACCAGCCAGTCGAGCTCGGCCTGCGCCTCGGGGTCCTCGAGACCGGCGAGTTCGGGCCACTCCGAGAGCACCAGCAGCTTCTCGCGCGCCGGTCCGGCCTTGCCGGTTTCCGACCACAGCTCCTCGGTGACGAAGGGCATGAACGGATGCAGCAGCTTCAGGATCTGGTCGAGCACGAACGCAGCCGTCGCCTGCGTCTCGGCCTTGGCGGCCTCGTCCTCGCCGGTGAACACGGGCTTGGCGAGCTCGATGTACCAGTCGCAGAACGTGCCCCAGACGAAGTCATAGGCGGCATTGGCCGCCTCGTTGAACTTGTAGTCCTCGATGGCGGACGTGACGGCGGCCGCGGCGCGCGCGGTGGAGCCGACGACCCAGCGGTTGAGCGCCAGGCCGTTGTCGGCGGGGTCGTACGCCTCGGCGCGGACGCAGCCGTTCATCTCGAGAAAGCGCGCGGCGTTCCAGAGCTTGGTGACGAAGTTGCGATAGCCCTCGACGCGCGACATCGCGAGGCGCATGTCGCGGCCCTGCGCTGCCATCGCGGCCAGCGTGAAGCGGGTGGCGTCGGCGCCGTACTCGTCGATGAGCTTGAGCGGGTCGATCACGTTGCCCTTGGTCTTGCTCATCTTCTGGCCCTTCTCGTCGCGGACCAGGGCGTGCATGTAGACCGTATGGAAGGGCTCGGTACCGGTAAACTCCAGCCCCATCATCATCATGCGGGCGACCCAGAAGAAGATGATGTCGAAGCCGGTGACCAGCACGTCGGTCGGATAGTACTTTGCCAGTTCCGGCGTCTGCTGCGGCCAGCCCATGGTCGAGAACGGCCACAGGGCCGACGAGAACCAGGTGTCGAGCACGTCTTCGTCGCGGTGCAGCGGCACCTTGCTGTCCGACAGCTCCGCGAAGGGGTCCTTGTGCTTGCGCGCGTTCCAGGTGTCGGCGTTCGCGCGATCACGCTGGGTCGTCTCGAAGGCCTGCAGCGCCTTGACGTAGTCGGGGGCGTTGATGCCGCCGGCATGGACCTCGATCTGGCGCGCGCCGTAATAGGCCTGGGCCTGAGCGATGGCCTCGGCCTCGCTGCCGGCGACGAAGCACTTGGGGCCGGCCTCCCGGTTGTTGAACTCGGGATCGGTATTGACCCGCGGGCCGTACCAGGCCGGGATCTGGTGGCCCCACCACAGCTGGCGCGAGATGCACCAGGGTTTGATGTTCTCCATCCAGGCGTAATAGGTGTTCTCGTACTGCTTGGGGACGAACTTGGTCCGCCCCTCCTGCACCGACTTCAGCGCCGGCTCGGCAAGGATCTCCGCCTTCACGAACCACTGGTCGGTGAGGAACGGCTCGATCACGATCTGCTTCGACTTCTCGTCGTAGGGGACCATGATCTTCTTGTCTTCGACCCAGACGAGGACGCCCGAGGCCTCGAGCTCCTCAAGCACCTTGGCGCGGGCCTCGAACCGGTCGAGGCCCCGATAGGCCTCCGGCACCGCGTTGTTCAGCGTGGCGGTGGTCGTGAAGATGTTGATCGGCTTCAGACCGTGGCGCTGGCCGACCTCGAAGTCGTTGAAGTCGTGCGCGGGGGTGATCTTCACCGCGCCGGAACCCAGGTCCGGATCGGCATACTCATCGCCGATGATCGGGATGCGGCGGCCGACGATCGGCAGAATCACGTGCTTGCCAATGAGGTGCTTGTAGCGCTCGTCCTCGGGGTGCACGGCCACGGCCACGTCGCCGAGCATCGTCTCCGGGCGCGTGGTCGCAACGGTGATCGTCTCCGTGCTGCCCTCGATCGGGTAGCGCAGGTGCCACATCTTGCCGCTGGTCTCGATGTTCTCGACCTCGAGGTCCGAAATCGCCGTCTCGAGACCCGGGTGCCAGTTCACAAGGCGCTTCGCGCGATAGATGAGGCCCTTCTCGTAAAGCGTAACAAAGACCTTACGAACGGCCTCCGACAGGCCCTCGTCCATGGTGAAGCGCTCGCGCGACCAGTCGGCCGAGGCGCCGAGGCGCTTCAGCTGGTTGAGGATCGTGCCGCCGGACTCGGCCTTCCACTCCCAGACGCGCTCGAGGAACTTTTCGCGGCCCATCTCCCGGCGGCCGGGTTCCTGGCGCTGCATCAGCTGGCGCTCGACGATCATCTGGGTGGCGATGCCGGCGTGGTCCGTGCCGGGCTGCCACAGCACGTCCTTGCCCCGCATGCGCTCGAAGCGGATCAGGATGTCCTGGATGGTGTTGTTGAGCGCGTGCCCGATATGCAGCGAGCCGGTCACGTTCGGCGGCGGAATCACGATCGAGAAGGTCTCGGCACCGGGCTTGGCCCCAGCCCCCGCCTTGAATGCCCCTACGGACTGCCACTGCTCGTAGATGCGGGCTTCGACATCGGCGGGTTCGTAAGTCTTCTCGAGCATCGGTGGTTTCCAAGCACAATGGCCCGTCCCGTGCACATCCATGCCGGGCGGGTCGAAATACAACGGCTAGTGCTAAAGCAAAGGCGGGTGGCGAAAGTCAACACAATGTGGGGTCGCGGCCCCTCCCGTGCAAGCCGGGCCCCTGCAAGAGCACCGACAACCAGGCCCCTGCCCCTGCCCACACTCACCCGGCCACGGGCATTGCCGCGCAAGCGGAAGACCCCGCGTCAGACAGAAATCCCCGCTTTCGCGGGGATGACTCAAACGGCGGACGGCCCGGGCCGGCGGGCCCGGCGCAGCTATTTCCCGCGCGACACGCGGGCGATTTCCTTTTCGACCATTCGCTCCACCACGGCGGGGAGGTTCTCGTCGAGCCATTCCTTGAGCATGGGGCGCAGCATCTCGCGCATCATGTCCTCGATGGTCACGCCGGTGCCCACGGTCTGCAGGCTGTTGAGCCGCGCGAACGTGCTCTTGACCGCCGACTGCGTGGTCGGCTCGAGCAGTTCCTCGGCGAGCGCAGCCGAGAGGTTCGGGTCGGGCATGGGCGCGGCCGCCGCGACCGGGCGCGGCGCGGGACGCTCGAAGGCCGGAGCCGGGCGCGACGGGGGCGTAACTGCCGGAGCGGGCTCGTCGAGCTCGAAGGTTACATCGTCCGGATCGACAAGGCTGGCGCCCAGGTCCGGGCCGGGTCCAGCACCGCCGAGCAGCTCGGAAAAGCTCAGGCCCGGCTTGGCTTCGTCCTCGGCGGCGGTATCGCGCAGGATCTGCTCGGGCGAAAGCGCCAGCGGCTCGGGTTCCGGCTCGGGTTCGGGCGCCGGCACCGGGCGCACCGGGGCCGGTTGCGGCACGAAGCTGCGTGCCGGCGGCGCGGCCGCGGCGGGCTTCTTGGGCGCGGCGCCGGCATCGTCATCGGCGATGATCTGCCGGATCGACGACAGGATCTCGTCCATGGATGGCTCTTTGGGCGCCGGCTTGTTCATCACTGCCTCACATTACCCGCCAGATACGCGGCCGCACATTCGGGCAGACTCGGCATAAGCGGCCGAATCGACTCCACCCAATCTAGTGCAAGCAATCGCGGTTTGTGAATCGGCGGTAAACGAGGCGGGTGGTCTTCCCCAGGGAATTAGGGGAAGACCTGTGCATGGCGCCGTGACGCCACGGTTCTCAAAGGCTCAGCGACGAGCGGTAGCGGAAGATCGTGTAGACCCAGACGGCAAGGGCCAGGATGGTCGTGATCGAGGCGATCTGCGCCAGCCATTCGCCCGAGCCCGTGTTTGCCATCGCCACGCCGGCGCCGATCGTCAGCGCGCCGATCAGCGCCAGGACGAAGTGGGCCATCGCAAGCCGGCCCCCGGCGGCGGCCGGAACGAGCTTGTAATAGAAGCCGTAGATGACCATCAGCAGGAAGCCGACCAGGTTGTTGTGCGCGTGAGCCGGCGCCAGCGTGTGGTCATGGGTGATGGACATCTGGATCCCCCACACCATGCCGGCGAGCCCAAGTAGCGCGCCGACGACGACGAACCAGAACGGTAATGCTTTCAAAATTTCCCCCTCGGGCCTACCACGGGCCCCGTCAAAAAGCCGCGATACGGGACTCGTATCGCGGCTCGGGGATGCTAGCGTTGGCGGGCGGGACGGTCCATGGGGGACTGCCCTTCACCCACCGGAGTTATTCGTCGAGGGCCCGCAGTTCGGCCCAGACGTCCTCGACCCGGGCGATGTAGCCATCGGCGGAGTGCACGGGGATGTTGAGGCCCAGTGCATCGGGCGACAGCTTGCCCGCGGCGGCGAGCAGCGAGAACGCTGCGATCATGCGGGTCGAACGCGAGGTGATCAGCGCTTCGCGCGCCGTGGTCAGCTCGGCCTGGGCGTTGAGCACGTCGAGCGTCGTCTTCTGACCGACGTCGCGCTCCTGGATGATGCCTTCGACCACCAGCTGCGCCGAGGCCACGCCGGCTTCCGCCGAGGTGATCTGGGCCGTGGCGTTCTGCAGAGTCGCCCAGGCGGAGATCGCGGATTCCTTGATCTGGTCACGGGTCGACAGCGCATCAACCTCGCTGCGCACCTGCTCGATATTGGCCTTGCGCAGGCTGGCGCTCAGCGCGCCGCCCGAATAGATCGGGATCGAGAGCTTCAGCTGGGCCGAGCCGCGAAGGTCGTTACTGGTGCTTTCGGTGATGCTTGAATAGGTGGTCGAGGCTTCGAGTGCGCTGACGAGGCTCAGCGTCGGGCCGAAGGCCGCGCTTGCGGCGTCGGAGCCGGCCTGCGCGACGCGGATGGCGGCGCGTGCCGACAGCAGCGCCGGATGCCGGTCGTCGGCCGAGGCGATGGCGCTGTCGATCGAGGTGGGCAGCGCGTTACCGAAGTTGAAGTCGGCCGAGAGGTTGCGGGGCTTGCGGCCCACATAGCGCTCGTAGCTCGCCTGGCTGGTCTGGAGCGAGGCAATGGCGGCGCGGTAGGTCGACACCGCTGCGGCCTGGCGGGCCTTGGCCTGCGACACGTCGATCTTGGTGCCTTCGCCCAGTCGCAGCCGGTCTTCGGCGGAACTCACCTGCGCGTCGTAGAACTTCAGGTTGTCCGACCGCAGCTGCACCAGCTGGGTGTCGCGGATCACGCCGTAATAGGCCTGGACCACGGCAAGCAGGATGTTCTGCTCGGTATTGCGCAGGGCATATTTCGACACCTGCGTCGCGGCACGCGCCTGCTCGATGTCGGCTTCGGTCTTGTAGTTGTCGAACAGCGTCTGGTTGAGGCCCAGGGACGCGGTGGTACTGAACGCGGTGGAGATGTCCCCGCCCTGCGGTGCGGACCACGATCCGCCGGCGGTGCCGCTGAGCCCGATGCTGGGGAGCTTGGCGGAGCGCGCCAGCGCGATGTTCTCGGCCGCGGACCGTACGCCGAGCAGCGCGGACATGATCGCCGGATTGTTCTGATAGGCGCTTTCCAGCGCCGAGCGGAGCGACTCCGCATTCGCCGTCGAAGTGAGCAGCCCGATTGCCAAGGCAAGGGCGCCCGCCCGCAATGCCCCCAGATAACGCATAGTCTATTACCTCCGACGCCGACCAAACCTACGCCGGCCAAGTGGGCCCGACAACCTCACGCCGCAAGGGTGATGGTGTTTTAGCCC
Organism: Pseudomonadota bacterium; assembly: GCA_023430705.1. Classification (GTDB taxonomy): domain Bacteria; phylum Pseudomonadota; class Alphaproteobacteria; order Rhizobiales; family Devosiaceae; genus Devosia_A. The sequence goes on from JAEYZJ010000092.1 coordinate 7,254, forward strand.
TTGAATTTGCCGGCCGCGTGATTCCCCGGCAACACCTGTCGCCCGCGAGTCAGTATCAGCGAACCGCTAGAATACAAACGTTTCTGTCGGCGACGCGATGGGCAGAGGCGGCAGTGCGGTGTTGAACTCGCTGCGTCCCGCTACCTCCTCGCCGGACCGGACGAAGACGTGCGCCGTGGCTGCGCCGCCACGGCCGATCGTGCATACGAGCCGCCCCCCCTCGGCCAGCAGGCGGAACAATTCGGCAGGCTCGGCGTCGACGGTACCCTCGACGATCACGACATCGAATGACCGCTCCGGCAGGCCCGCGCCGGCGAAGCTCGCTTCGACGACGGTCGCGTTCGCCACCCCGGCGGCTCCGAGGCATGTGCGCGCACTCGCCGCCAGCTCCGGCACCGGCTCGAGCGCCGTCACTTCGGCGCCGAGGCGCGCCAGCACCGCGGTCGAGTAGCCCGTACCGGCGCCGACATCGAGGATGCGGTCGGTTTGCTCGATCTCGGCGAGCTGTAACAGCCGCGCGAACGGCGCCGGCGGAGCGAGATAGCGCCCTTCCCCCAGCTTGTGGACCACGTCGGCATAAGCGAGCGCCCGGCGGGATTCGGGGAGGAAGGCCTCCCGCGCCACGGCGCCCATGGCGGCGAGGATCCTGTGATCGGTGACGTTGCTGGAGCGCAGCTGGTTGTCCACCATCTGCAAGCGGGCAGTGACGAAATCGTTCATCTCAGGGTCCTCGTCGTGGCATCCGCCGCTCAGATAGCCCCCGCCCGCCGCAGCATCAAGCATGCGCAGGCCCCTGCGACAGCGTCTCACGAGGAAGAAGGTCTGGAGGCCACATCCGGAATCGAACCGGAATACACGGATTTGCAATCCGCTGCGTAACCACTCCGCCATGTGGCCTCACCGGGCGGGTTCATAAGGCAGCACTATGCGTTAGGCAAGACCGGCGAGTGCGCCAAATGTTCTACATTTACCCAGGAGAGCGGCCTCCGATGTGCACGGGAGTCTCGGCTGTTGCAGCAGCCGAGACTCCGCTTCCCACTTTGAGTGCGATTCAGCTGTGGCCTGCCCCACAATAATGGTCGGTATCGCCATGCTGGGCAAGCCGGGGCGGCGCTCGCACTCCCACCCCAGCTCGCCGGCGATCTCGCGCGAGAGCAACAGCGCCATATGGGTACGGGTTCGGCACGTCCGCTCGCGGCCTTCCGGACTCAACGTCAAGAGCTTTGCCGCGTTCCTTGGCGGCCAATTCGCAGTGACCCGTTTGGCCGGCCGTTATGCGCCATTACCGGACACTCCTTGAGATAGCTAGGGGCCATCTAGCGATGGCCCCTAGCTTTATAGACTTAGGGCGTCAGGATCACCTTGCCGGTCTGCCCACGATCGAAGGACGGGAATATCTCCGGAGCGTCGATCAAGGGGACGGTGTGCGTGATGGTGGCTTCGAGCGGGATGTTGAAGCGGCGCACGAACTCCATGATTCGGAAGTAGGCATCCACCGGGAAGACGAAGGACCCCATCAGCTTCAGCTCCTTGACGATGTATTCCGAAGGCGTGATCGAGGGGGCGCCTGAGCCAAAGCCCACGAAGCCGATGCGTCCACCCCGGCCAGTCACCGCCACGGTGTTGGCCTGCGCCACGCCCACACCCGAAGTCTCGAAGCTCGACGATACGCCGTCCTTGCCGGACCAGCGCTTCACTGCCTCGCGCACATCCTCGTCCTGGGCATTGACCACCGCCTCGGCCCCGAGCGAGCTCGCCAGCGCCAGCCGATCGGGGCTGGTGTCAATACCGATCACCTCAGCGCCCATCGCCCGGGCGAACAGCATGCCCGCCAGCCCCACCGGGCCGAGACCGAACACGGCAACCCGGTGCCCGGGCTTGGCCTCGAGCTTCTTCATCGCCTCGAAGGCTGTACCGCCCACGCACATCATGATCGCGCCGAGCGCGAACGAGGCATCGTCGGGCAGCGGCAGGCAGTTGCGCGCGTCGGTAAGCAGGAAGTCGGCGTCCGAGCCGTGGATCGGGCCGCCGTAGCCGCGCCGGTCGTCGCACCACTGCATCTTGCCGGAACGGCATTCCTCGCAATAGCCGCAGCTGCGGAAATGATAGACGGCAACCCGGTCGCCGACCTTCACATTGGTGACGCCCTCACCCACCGTGTGCACGACGCCGCTCGGCTCGTGGCCGGGGATGGTGCCGGCAGAGCCGTTGGCAAGGCGCTCGGCCGCCGTGGCCCGATAGCCATGCAGGTCGCTACCGCAGATGGCGGCCGCTTTCACCGCGACCACAACCTCTCCCGGCCCGGCCACGGGGTCGTCGAAATTGGCAATCTTGACCTGCCGGTCGCCCGGAAACAAAAGTCCACGCATGATGTGTTCAGCTTTCTAGTTTGCGATCGATGTCAGTTAAGCAACTGACCGCCGGAGACGTTGATTTCGATGCCGACGGCGTGCTGCGCCTTGTCGGAAGCGAGGATGGCGAGCCAGTAGGCAACGTCGTCGGGCTGGCCTACCCGGCCGATCGGCGTGTTGTCCCTGAGCTGGTCGATGGCGCCGGGCTTTTCGAGCCAGCCATCCATGGTCATCGGCGTCACGATGTTGCCGGGTGAGACGCAGTTGACGTTGATGTTGTGCTTGGCGGCGAAGCGCGCGAGGTCCTTGGTGTAAGCGAGGATGCCGCCGAACGCCGCGCCGTAGCCGGGTATGTGGCCGGCAATGCCATGCGCGGTGAACGAGCACATGTTGATGATCTTGCCGTACTTGCGCTCGATCATGTGCGGCAGCACGGTCTGGCAGCCCAGGAACACTCCGTTGAGGTGTCCACTGATCTGGCGTTCCCACTCCGCATCGTCAGTGTCGAGGTGGCCGGTCTTGGCGCCGGGGCCGGCCACGTTGCAGATGATGTCGATCTTGCCGCTCTCTCTGAGCACGCGCGCGACGAGGTCGTTCCACTGCTGGCGGGAGGTGATGTCGTGCGTCACCGAGTGCGACTTGCCGCCTGCCTTCGCGATTTCGTCAGCGGTGGCCTCGGCGCCAGGGCCGTTGAAGTCGGCGATCCAGACTTCGACGCCCTCTCCTGCAAGCATCTTGGCCGTGGCCTTGCCCATGCCGGACGCGCCGCCGGTAACGATGGCGGTCTTGCCGCCGAGCCCTAGATCCATTTGTAGTCCCTCCTAAGACAAAAAGTGTTGGATCAACCTTTGACAGCGCCGGCCGTGAGGCCCTTGACGAGGTAGCGCTGGACGAATGCGAACAGGATGGCGAGGGGCACGGTGGTCACCACCACGCCCGCGTTGAGCAGGCCCCAGTCGACCAGATCCTTGCCGCGCATGGCCGCCACACCGACGGTCAGCGTGCGGAGTTCGGCGCTGTTGGTGAACGTCACTGCGAACAAGAACTCCTGCCAGGCAAGAATGAACGAGAAGATCAGCGTCGCCATCAGGCCGGGCAGGCTCAAGGGCAGGACGATGCGGAAGAAAGTGCCGATCTGGCTGGCGCCATCGATCATCGCCGCCTCTTCGAGTTCCACCGGAATATCCATGAAGAAGCCGCGCAGCAGCCAGGTACCAAACGGAATGGCAAAGGCGTTGTACGCGATGATCAGCGCCCAGTAGGTATCCAGCAGATTCAGGGTCTGGAACCACAGGAAGAGCGGGATGATCACGGCGATGGTCGGGATCATCTGGGTGAGCAGGATCATGAACCCGATCATGCCGCGCCCCGGGAACTGGAAACGCGCCAGTGCGTATCCGGCAAAGGCCGAGATCGACGTGGCGATAACGGCGGTGACGCCGGCCACGAACGTGCTGTTGATGAAGTATCGGGTGAAATCGTACTCTTGGAACAGCCGCTGGTAGTTCTCGAGCGTGGGGTTCTCGATCCACAGCGTCTGCCCCTGCCGCTGCATCAGCTCGAAGTTCGACTTGAACGAGCCGAGCAGCATCCACAGGAACGGGGTTACCACCAACAGGGCGAGCAGGAGGACGAGCACGTGGGTGCCCACGGACTGGTCTCGCCAGAGCTTCTTCCAGCTGAACTTCGGCTGGGTTGCGGGTTCTTCACGCGGAAGGGTAATGGTCATCGGCTGGCTCCTCACCGTCCGGATTTGCGGTAAGAAGCGAGGTAGGCGATCGTTACGATCGTCATCAGCACGAGGATGACGACACCTGCGGCCGAGGCGTAGCCGATATTGCCCCGCCCAAACCCCTGATTGTAGGCGAACATCGCCAGCGTCATGGTCGAGAAGTACGGCCCGCCGGAGGTCAGGATGAAGATCAGCTCGATGGAGTTGAAGGTCCAGATGGTGCCGAGCAGGGTCGTGATCATCACGGTCGGCGCCAGGCTGGGCAGTGTAATGTTGAAGAAGGCCTGCGAACTCGTGGCGCCGTCGATCTTGGCAGCCTCGTAATAGTCCTTGGGAATGCCCTGCAGAGCGGCGAGGAACATCACCGCGAAGAACGGGAACCCCTTCCAGGTGTTCGCAAGGATGATGGTCGGCATCGATGTGTTGGAATCGGACAACCACGGGTGGGACGCGCTGATGACGCCGAGTTCCACGAGACCGAGATTGTTCAACAGGGTGTTGACGAGGCCGGTGCTGGTGAACAGCAATCCGAACATCATGGCCGCCAGCGAGCCGGGCACGACCCATGGAATGAGCACAAGACCGCGGAAGAAGCCGCGGAAGTAGATATTCTGGTTGAGCAACAGGGCGGCCGCCAGACCAAGGATGCACTGGAGCGCCACCGAGGCGAGGGCGAAGTACCAACTTTGCCAGAACGACCGCCAGAACACGGGATCGTTCATCAGCGCTTCATACTGGTCAAAACCCACATTGAGGCGCTGTCCGGGCCGGAACAGGCTGAAGGCCTCGAAGCTTGTAACGATGCCCTGGAACATCGGAATGAAGCTGACAACCAGCAGACAGAGCATCGCCGGGATCAGAAACAGGTACGCGGTCAGGTAGCGGCTGAGCATGCGGCGGCTAGGCCACCACCGGCGTGCCGGCTTGGCGGTTGGAATAAGCGTCATGGCTGGAAAGTGCCTTCGGGCGTGTACGCGCAAGAACGGGTATCGTCGGGAGCTTGGCCACGGGGGGCCCCTCCCGACGACATCGGGAAAACCGGTCAGCTGTTCGGCACGTCGACGCTGTTCATCTGCAGGCCCTGGATCAGCTGCTGCTGTATCTGGCTCACGGCATCACGTGCCTTGAGTTGGCCAAGCAGGACGCCCTGGAGCAGAGGCGGCACGATATCATCGAGCAGCGCGTCGAAGCCGGTAGCCCAGATCGGGGCAAGCACCTTGGTCGTCGCCATGGTACCGATGTAGCCGCGATAAAGCGGATCATCGGCCCAGAACGGGTCGGCCTGGACGGCCTTCGACGCCGGGATCATGCCATTGGTCTTGCAGTAGATCCGCTGACCTTCGTCGCTCGACAGGAAGTCGACCCAAGCGAAGGCCTGATCCTCGTGCCCGCTAGTGCGAGCCCCGCGGAAGAGACCGGTCATGCCGCCGCCGATCGATGTCGGGAAAGCGCCGGCCGGACCTTTGGGGAGCGGCATCGACGCCAGTTCCCAACCGCCTCTCTCGAAGTTCTCGCGAGTCTCGCGCAGCGACCATGGCCCTTGCCACTCGATGGCCGCCTTGCCGGACTGGAAGTTCGCGTCGCGTTCCTTGTAGGTATCCGTCGGGGTCGACGGCACCGCGTAGCCGTTCAGGTAAAGGCTGGTGTACCACTCGACGCCGGCGGCTGCTTCCTCGCTGTCGAAGACAATCGGCTCCGCCACGTTGGACCGGGGATCGCCGTTCACCCACTTGGCGCCGTACGCGTAGGCCGCCATCAGGAAGATCTGCACGGGATCACCGATGCCAGAGGCATTCATGGCGACGCCCCATTGCTGGCCCGGGATTGTCAGGGCCTTTGCGTATTCGGCGAACTCTTCGGTGGTCCAGGAATCCTTGAGCTCGAGACCTGCCTTGTCGAACATGGTCTTGTTGACGAGGATCGAATGAGTACCGACGAACCACGGCACGCCGTACAGGTGCTTCTGCCCGTCCGGACCAACGCCATAGGCCTGCTCGACCAGGAGCGGGTCAAAACGGTCGAGGCTGGCCTGATCCACGCGATCCTCGATCGGCACGAGCATGTCCGCCGCTGCGAAGTCCGACACCCAGACAACGCGACCGACGTCGGGCAGCGTGTTGCCCTGCGCCTGCGTCAGCAGTTTCGGACGCGCCTGCTCCCACGGGAGCTGCTGGAACTCGATCTCGATACCCGGGTGCTTGGCGCGGAAGGCCTCATACACTGCCTGGTAGGCGGCATTGTCCAGCGGCCGCGTGTCATGCTCGACGTTCACAAGACGAACCACGTCCTGCGCAAACGCTCTCGATGAAAGCAGTCCGGGGGCGACTGCGGCACCGGCGGCAGCGCCGAGCCCCAGTTGCAGTGCCCTACGGCGAGTAAAACTAGTCATTCTCTGCAATCCTCCTCATGCGCGTTCGAACGCGACCACAGAACGGCCGCGCCTTTTTCCCGCTCTCCTTTGTTCGGCAGTCTGGCGTCCCCCGGCGGTCTCCCAACCACCAATATCGCCACCTCCCCCACCGACAACCGGACGCTAGCATCGGCCTGTAGGGCTGTCCAGCTGTCCTACAGGTTGTGTTGTATGCTATCTTCGTTGTATGCGGAGGTCGAGGCGATGAGGTACGCCCATCAGTGGGAACAGGCTTGATGCAGAAACCGACAGCTATAATTCAGCGTGCTACACTGGCCGAGCAGATCGAGGAGCACATCCGCGAGTTGATCGTTTCGGACAGGATGGAAGCCGGAGAGTTTCTGCCGTCCTCGGTTGAGCTTGCGACGGAATTCGGTGTCAGCCGCTCCATTGTGCGGGAAGCACTGAAGTCATTGCAGGCAAAGGGACTTATCGAGATCGCGAATGGCAAGCGGGCGCGTGTCCAGCCGATTTCGGGTAGTGTGCTGGTCGATTTCTTTGACCGCTTCACACAACCCCAGCACGGCTCCGTGATCGAGATGCTGGAACTGCGCCGAGGCATCGAGGTACAGGGTGCGCTGCTGGCCGCGCGACGCAGAACCGATGACGACCTGAAGAGCATGTGGGCGCTCCTGGCTCGGATGGAACAGAACATCGGCGATCCCCATGGCTTTACCGCCGTCGACATCGAATTGCACCTCGCCATCATCGAGGCCTCGAAAAACCGAATGCTCTACCACCTCGCGAAATCCATTCGCGCGACGATGCGAGACTCGATGAATGAGGGCCTGATGCGTCACACCGACCGTCGCGAGTGGGAGAATATTCAGGCAAGTCACGTCGAACTGGTGCAGTTGATCCAGAATCAGGACGTCGAGGGCACCGGAGCGTGCATGGCGCGACACTTCGATGAGGCCATCCACGGCATCATGACAAAGGAAGCCATGGAGTTGCCGCCCGTAGGCACCCGCGTGCTCGGCCACATCGAGCGCGGGGAGTGAGCGGCACCTGTTCGCTCAGATAAGTGCATCGTGCCACGAGGTCCGCTCCGCGCCACAAGCGGACCACGAAACTTGGTATCAAGATAGGTTCGCCGCACGCGCTGAAAGGTACAAGTGGAAATTAACGACATCAAGCTGTCAAAGATGCAGGCCGACATGCTGGCTAAGCAACTCATTGCGAAGCTGCAAGAGACCAAGAAGCCTCCCTATGGCATTTCTGTCGAAAGTGTCTCCAGCATCTATCTTGATGTGGGAACGAAGCTCGGTGGGAAGCTATCAAACGCGAGCGGTGCGCTTCTAAGGCTTGGAAATGGTCCGACATTTCTCGTTACCAATCGCCATGTGGTCACCGGACTACACCAAGGGACGAACAAGACGCTTTCTAAGTCAGGGGCAGTGCCAGACCAGATCGTCGCATTGATCCCTGCTGAAGAGCCAACAGAGGGGATGGTTTTCTATGGGATTGAACTGTCACTCGTTGATAAAGACTTCAGCCCTTTGTGGATCGAGCACCCGACACTGGGAGCAAAGGCCGACATAGTGGCGCTTCCTCTCCACAATATTAGCGTGCCGCCGGAGCAAATTCGGCGGTTCACCTATGACCTGACGAAGCCACGGGTAGCATATCTGGGACCGGGCGACATAGTTAGCGTCGTGGGGTTTCCGTTCGGGAAGTCTGTCAACAACACGGCCATTTGGGCTACAGGTTTCATCGCAACCGAAGTTGGTGCCGACTTCGAGAACCTACCCGTCATGCTCATCGACTGCAGGAGTCGAGAAGGACAGTCCGGCTCGCCGGTGTTGTTTAGTCGGCAGAACGCTATTGTGCCCACCGGACAACGCAGCTCCGCAATGTACAGCGGACGCGTCACAGACTTCCTCGGTATTTACAGCGGGCGCATCAACAGCGAGTCTGATCTCGGTCGCGTTTGGAAGGCGTCCGCCATCGCGGAACTTCTTGAGGCAGGCACAGCAAAGGTAAGTGCCAGTGATTCACAGCCCCGCTCGTAAGGTCTATCCACCTCGCCTTTAGCGTCCGCCTTGGGCCAGAAACCGGCTTCTTGAGTTATGGTAAGCCGCTCGCGGGAGCGAAGGGGTGGGCGGGATGGTGAGAAAGTCGCCATGGATACCGCCATTTCAGGTTCCAGCCTTGGAACAAGGGACTTATAGTTGGCCAGAAGCGCCCGCTATTGCCGAGGCAGGTAGGTCAATCCGCGTTCGGCTGGAGATGTCGGCCTCGGCCCGGGACCTCGCTCTGTTCAACCTTGCGATCGACAGCAAACTACGTGCGTCAGACCTGGTCCGGCTCAAGCTTGAGGACGTCTGCTCTGGCAGGGTCGTGCGCGACCGCGGGGTCGTCATTCAGAAGAAGAGGACCTTGCTCTGAACCTGATTGACCCCACAGCCGAAGAGGCAGAGCCTATCCAGCGGACGGACGATCGGCCCCGAGATGAGACGCGGTCGAGGCCTGGGGAGGACCTGCATGAGCCTCGAGTTGCGTGTTTCCGGGCCGGCGTGGAACGCAGAGCAGACGTCGAAGATCCTTCTCAGGCGTCGAGCTGGCCGGGACGATGTCGGTGGCTACGCGATTGTGGGGCAACCGTTCGAAAGTGGCGACCTACTCTGCCTCAGGTGTTTTCCAGTCACGACCTTTGGGCCGGGTTACGTGTCCGTGTGGCACCGGTCGCCCGATGGCGACTGGACTGTCTACACGACAGTATCGCCTGCATTGTCGTGCCCACGCTTCATTGGGGCTGCCGTCTCTCGCGTCGTCGAGACCCCGATCCATGCAGAATGGATCGGTTCATCCGACCTGTCGGTTGCAGTACACGAAGCCAACCTCACCTGGCACATGCATGTGTCGGACACACCAGTCACCACAGTGATGAACGCCGTGATGGGTCTGATGCCCTCAGCGCTATTCCGGAGCGATCACGTCCTGTCGGCAATGTCACTGATGTCCACTGCGTTGCTGGGCGCAGGAGACCTGCGCCTGCGAGGCCACATGCCAAATCGACAGTGGTTCCAGGCGGCCCCGCGCAAGGTCTGGGTAGTGTCCGAAGCGAGGGCGACCATGGCAGGTCGCGACCTCGGCGCGGCCAAGCCACTCAAAGCACCGGTCCGCCTCGGGGAGGTGCCAATGCCTCAGCAGGGCTTGCTGATGATTGGAGCGTTCTCGTTCGAGGCCTATTCCCCCAGCCGGCATTTGCCACCGACCAGGAACTAATTTTGTTCGATGCGAAGTCCGCATCCGCTCAGCCCGCCTACTGTCCCAGCAGGCTCGAGCGGAGCCGGGCGATCAGGCCCTGCTCTACCCTCACGCCCGGCTCGTGGCTGAGGCCGGCGAGCAGGGCCGAGGTCGAATCGAGCCGCTGGCAGAGGAGTGTCGCGAGGCGCAGGGTGATCATCGGGTGCCGCTCGAGAACCAGCATCGCGTCCTTGACGACGCGGACCCGCGCCTTGCCCTCGGCGCGTACCGTGGCACTGTGCGGCTTGCCGAGCAGCAGCGACATTTCGCCGATCAGGGAATCGAACTGGTCGATGGTGGCGATCCGCACGCCGTCGCGCTCGACGGCGAGCACGCCGGATTCGAGCACATAGAGGTTGCCGTCGCTCTCGCCCTGGCGGATCAGGATGTCGCCCTTGTCGAGTTCGAGCGCAGGTGCGGAGTAAGTGAGCAGAAGCAGGCTCGTCATGGTTGACCCCCAACCTTCACAGCGGGCACGTTAGCGGCTCGGCAGCAACTTCATAAGACGGATTCTGTAATGCTCCGGGCCGCACGCGTCGCTGGGCTCATCCTCGCCGGCGGGCGCGGCGAACGGCTGGGCGGCGCCCTCAAGTCCGAGCTGGTGGTCGGCGGCAGGCGGCTGCTCGACCGGGTGGCGGCGCGGCTCGGGGGGTGCGAGCCGCTGCTGGTGGCGCACGGGCGGGCCGATCCGGCCCTCCTCCACCTCGAGCCGGGCATGATCCCGGTGCCCGACCTCCCCGGTGACTACATGGGGCCGCTGCCCGGCCTCGCCGGCGCCATCGCACATCTCGCCGGCGTCCCCGACCGGCCGGTTCTCCTCGCCTGCGCCGCCGTCGATGCGCCGTTCCTGCCGGAGGGATATGTCGAATGGCTGGTGGATGGGCTCGGCGCGCACGACGCCGCCATCGCAAGCTATGGCGGACAGCCCTACCCCACCAATTCGATCTGGCGCATCGACCCGTTCCTCGACCTGCCCGACCTGGTCCTCGCCGGTTCCGCGCCGCACAGCCTCAAGTCGCTGGCCGCCGGCGCCCGCAGCGTCGTGCTCGAGTGGAAAGATTCGGCCTCGGGCGACCCCTTCGCCAATATCAACACCCCGGCAGAACTCGAAAAAATGCGGCTCCGCGCGGCCTTTTCGGGCTGATCCCGGGAAGATTGCAATTCGTGCTTGGCAAAGGAATCCAAACCCGCTACACGGGCGCTGCCTTGAGCAAGGCGCTCCGTGTTCCGCGATAGCTCAGTTGGTAGAGCAAGCGGCTGTTAACCGCTGGGTCGTAGGTTCGAGTCCTACTCGCGGAGCCATTTTTTCTCAGGCGACATGCCTGATCCTGCTCAGGTTCTCCCCTTTTTCGGGCAGTGCCCATCGCCGGCATCCATCGTGCCTTGGCGGCCCATCGGGGCCGTGCTAGCGATCGGAAATGCTTGGGGGCATCACACTGGTTTCGGTCACCGGGATCGATCCTGACTCGGCGCATGCAGCCATGTGTCGGTCGATGGAATCGCTTCGTTTCGGGAACGCGATCCTGCTGTCGGCCTCGCCGCCCGCCGATCCGGATCCCCGCATCGAATGGCGGCAGATCCCGCCCATGACGAAGCTGGACTACAGTCGCTTCGTCCTCAAGGAACTGCACCATCATATCGCAACGCCCCACGCACTGATCGTGCAGGCCGATGGCTTCGTGCTGCGGCCGGACCTGTGGGAAGACGGCTGGCTGCAGTTCGACTACATCGGCGCGCCATGGCCGCCGCAACTGCGGGTCGGGAAGTACGTGCTCGAGCCCTGCTGCCGCGTGGGCAATGGCGGCTTCTCGCTGCGCAGCAAGCGGCTGCTCGAGATGACCTCCCCGATCGACATGAGCACGTTGCACTTCCCGTCCGTGAGCGAGGATCTGGTCATCTGCCATGTGCTGCACGACTACCTGACCGGACGCGGCATCAGGTTCGCCGATATCGACACCGCCGCCCGGTTCGCGATCGAAGCTCCGGTCTCGAGCACCCATCGGCTCGGGGAGTGCTTCGGCTTCCACGGCCGCCGGCACCTCGCAAGCCTTACCGCTGCCGAGGCGTAAACCGGGGCTGCGGCTGCTCCCTAGGCCCGCGGCCTGCTGCCGGTTCGGGCCCGGGGCGCAGGTCCGGTCAGGCCCAGTTCATCGAGCGCACGGTTGATCTCGGCGTAGGTGTACGGCTTTTCGAAGTACCGCGCGCCGAGCGGCAGGTCCGGCACCTCCCCTGGTCGCGGGCGCGAAACGACGATGATTTCCACCGTCGGCCAGCGGCTTCGCACCGCCTGGGCCAGCCGCGGCCCGTCGAACTCGCCACGCACGTCATGCTCGATGAAGGCCACCACGATGCCGGGACGGCCCTCGAGATGGGCCAGCGCCTCGTCCGAGGTGAAGGCGACGAGCGCCTCGAACCCCGCCGCCTCGAATAGCTGGACCGCACCCAACATGATCATGGGTTCGTCCTCGACAACGAGGACCAATGGCCGGCTGCTGCTTCCGGTACCTGTCAATCTGTAGACCCGCTTCTTCACCCAGGTCCCGACGCACGATCGCGCCGGAACAACCAACAAGTCGAAGGCCCCCCGCCCGCGACTCTGCCCATGCGAATCTTTTCGCGCAACGACGGCAAAAGCACGGCTGCCATCTGCTTTCGGCGCATCTGGCCCGGATCCGTCGTGCGCGGCAGGCGCGATTTCGCGCCGCTTTACCTAGAGACCGGAATGTAGTCGCGGTAACGCAAAGCAAACCGTCGGCTTTTGGTTCTAATGCGCATCTTCCGGTAGCCGGCCGGCTGCTTCGCATCGGTGGGCGCCGCGCCGCATAAATGTATGCCTAGTTTTTAGTCACGCGGCTGTGAGCACAGCCGTGATCGGCCCGATCGCCACAATCGGGCCACGCTTTGGTCCGCTTCCGCACCGTGCCCCGGAGGGCCTGAAGCGCCTACCGGCGCAGGTCTGCGCCAGAAACATCCAGCAAAGATCGGCGACCGGCGACCTGCCACACGTCATGCGCCTCCGGCATGGCTCGTATGAGTCAGCATTGCTTCTCTCGGCGGCGAGCAGCGAACAGGCTTTTCACATCGGACGACAAGCACAATCCGTCCCCAGGCAAGACTGCCGTTACTAAGTGCGAGCGTAGCAAACTCCAGCGGTGGAGAGATCGATGCAACCACTTGGCGGAACGAGGCCCGAGAGCACGTAGCTCTTCGTTCTGTATTCGCATGAACACCAATCACTCGCCCGTGGGGCGGGAACAATACTGCTCACCCTTCGCACAAGAGGATTGTCGTGGCCAAAATCAGCGTCTTTGGGATCGGATATGTTGGAGTCGTGTCGGCGGCCTGTCTCGCCGACGACGGCCATGAGGTCATCGCCGTGGACCTCGATCCGGCGAAGGTCAGTGCCGTCAACGCCGGGCTTTCCCCGATCGTGGAAGCGGGTCTCGACGAGATCCTCGTGCGGGCGGTGAAATCGGGCCGGTTGCGCGCCACCACCGACGGCCAGCAGGCCGTGCTGGACACCGATGCGAGCTTCATCTGCGTCGGCACGCCAAGCGACGAGAGCGGCGCTGTCGGGCTCAGGTATGTCACCGGCGTCTGCGAGGACATCGGCCGGGCCATCGGGCAGAAGCAGAGCTTCCACTCCGTGATCGTGCGCTCGACCATCGTGCCCGGCACCATGGACGAAACCTGCATCCCGGTGCTCGAAGCCGCGAGCGGCCTCGTCGCCGGGCAGGATTTCGGCGTCGGCTACTATCCCGAGTTCCTGCGCGAAAGCACGGCGATCGCCGACTACTACGATCCCGGCCTCATCGTCTTCGGCGCGCTCGAGCCGCGCACCGAGGCCATCCTCAGGGACATCAACGCCAATATGCCCGTGCCCTCGCACGTGGTGACGCTGAAGACCGCAGAGGCCGTCAAGTACGCGTCCAACTCCTGGCGCGCGGTCAAGATCACCTTCGCCAACGAGATCGGCAACATCGCCAAGGCCTCCGGCGTCGACGGCCAGCAGGTGATGAAGCTCATCTGCTCCGACACCAAGGTGAACATCTCGCCCTACTTCATGAAGCCTGGCTTCGCGTTCGGCGGCTCGTGCCTGCCCAAGGACGTGCGGGCCCTGCAGTATCTCGCCGACAGGAAGGGCGTCGCCTCGCCCCTGCTCGATGCGGTCCTGGTCGCCAACGCGGCCCAGATCGACCGGGCCGAGCAGATGATCCAGAACTCCGGCGCGAAATCGGTCGGCCTCGTCGGCATCGCCTTCAAGCCGGGCACCGACGACCTGCGCGAGAGCCCGCTCGCCGAACTCGCGAGCCGGCTCATCTCCAAGGGCATGGAGCTCAAGGTTTACGATCCCTATGTCTGGCAGGCCGTCGAAGGCGGCGTCAGCGCCATGGGGCGCGGCAACGACGTGGTCCCCGACCTGCCCAACCGGCTGGTCGGCAGGATCGAGGACCTCATCTCCTCCTCCGACGTGATCCTCGTGGGCAACCGCTACGAGGAAACGATCGCGCCGCTTAACGCGGTCAGCGAGTACCGCTCGCTGGTCGACCTTACCCGCATCAATGCCTCGCTGCGCTCGAACGGCACCTACGAAGGCATCTGCTGGTAATGAACCCCTTCGCCCACCTCATCTACATCCTCGCGGCGGCGGCCATCGCCAGCGCGGTTCCGGCCTCCGCCTTCTCGGGCGGGGCCGGGGTGTTCCTGACTCTGGGAGTGATCGGGCTCTGGCGCTACAGCTGGGCGCTGGTCAACTTCGTTCGCGCGCACATCTACATCCGTGTCGCCTACCCCCGGCGGCGCGCCGCCGCCGAGGCCAGCTACCGGCAACGACGCCCGGCGCACGCCTTCTTCCTCGCCACGAGCTACAAGATCGACGCGGCGATCACGGCCCGGGTCTATCGCTCGATCTTCCAGGCGGCGCGGCAGTCGCGTGGCGGCGCCACCGTCGTCGCGTCCGTGGTCGAGCTGGCCGACGAGCGGCTGATCCGCGCGATCGCGCACCAGGTGCTGGCCGGCATCGACACCGTCGAGGTGGTCATCGACCGCATCGACGGGACCGGCAAGCGCGATGCGCTCGCCACCTCGCTGCGGTCCATCGCCCGGCGCTATCCGGGTGCGCACGACGTGGTCCTGCTCATTGACGGCGATACGCAGATCCCGGCCGACATCGTCGAGCACGCGGCGCCGTTCTTCGCCAGCGGCAAGGTCGGCGCGCTGACCACGCACGAGCGGGCCGAGATCGACGACAAGCCGATCTTCCGCGACTGGTTCAAGCTGCGCTTCACGCAGAGGCAGATGATGATGTCAGCCGTGGCGCTGGGCGGCCGCGTGCTGACGCTGACCGGCCGCATGTCGGTGTTCCGCGCCGATCTCGCGACCGACCCCGAGTTCATCGCCTCGGTCGAGCAGGACTATATCGACCACTGGCGCCTGGGACGGGTGAAGTTCCTCACCGGCGACGACAAGTCGACCTGGTTCTGGCTGCTCAGGCACGGCTACGAGATGGCCTACCTGCCGGACGTCTCCTGCGTCTCGATGGAAACCCAGCCCAAGGCCGGCTTCGTCGAAAGCGCCATCACGCTGATGCGCCGCTGGTTCGGTAACATGCTGCGCACCAATGGCCGGGCGCTCGCGCTGGGGCCGCAGCGCATCGGCCTCTTCTCCTGGTGGTCGATCCTCGACCAGCGCGTCTCGATGTGGACGACGCTCACCGCGCCCGTCGGCATCGTGCTCTTTTCCATCTTCGTCGATCCGCTGATCGCGCTGGCCTACATCGCCTGGGTAATGGCCACGCGCTACGTCTACTGCTGGCTGCTCGCCAGCTTCGGCGGGCCCTTCCCGATCAGCTATCCATTCCTGCTCTATTTCGGCCAGCTCTTCGGCGCCGCAATCAAGACCAGCGTGCTGTTCCGGCTCGACCGCCAGCGCTGGACCCGCCAGTCCACCGCGCTCGCCGGCGCCGACGGCCGCGAAGGCCGCGTCCGGTCCCTTTCCTCCAGCTACATGCACGCGCTCGCCCTGGGCCTGCTCGTGGCCGGTGTCGTCTTCGTCACGGGGCTCCTCAGCCCCTTCCCGATCCATGCCAACTGAGGGCTCAACGACAATGACCGAAGCGCATGCAGAACTCGAAAAACCAAAGGCGCGAAGCGGCTCCCCCGGCCATGCTGCCGTCGAGGCCGTGCACGGCGAGCATCCGGTCATCCGGCTGCCCTTCAATGTCGTCATCAACGGCCGCTCGCTGCAGGGCAACGCCCTATCGGTCGTCGGAGCCGAGGCGACGGGGCTGATCGATCCGCAACTGCACGGCCGCGTGCAGCTGGTGACACTCTCCTTCAGCTTCCCGGGCTACTCGGTCAACCTGCCGGTCGACGCGGCCATAGGAGCGGGCGCGCCGGAGTCGGGAACGGTAACGCTGCGCTTCCTCGAGCCGACCGGACCGCACCTGCCGCAGCTGCGCTACATCCTCAATTCCTATGTCGGCGGCGATCTCATCGGCGTCGATGGCGTGATCCGCACCGGTGACCGCGACCCGGGCCGCCCGCATGCGACAAGGGCGCCGGCACAGGCCAACCCGATCGCCACCGGCATTCGCTGGGGTGCCTTCGCCGGGCTCGGCCTGCTGCTTGCCGGGTTCGTCGGGCTGAAGCTCTACGAACGCCTGTTCGTCGTGCCGGTCACCGGCCTTTCCACCATTACCCTCGACGGCATGGACCTCAGGGCGATCAGCCCGGGCCAGCTCGATTTCGTCAATCCGGATGCCGGCAAAGGCGACATCGCCTTTGCCATCCGCACCACCTCGGGCGAGGTACTGGCGGTCTCCATGCCCTGCGACTGCGTGGTCGCGCCCGGCGCGGCGCAGTCCGGTGCCACGGTCCTGGCCGGCGACACCGTGATGACCGTCGCCCCGATCGATGCGCCGGTGGTCGTCTCCTCCCAGGTCGAGGGCCACGGCCTGCGCATGCTGGCCTCGGGTGCACATGCGGAAGTGTACCTTCCGGACGGTACCACGACCATGGCCTCGCTCGACGCGAGGGAACTGCCCGGCCTGCTGCGCAGCGCCACCAACGGCACCGCCATCCCCGTGAGACTGGTTCCGGCGATGCCCCTCGATCAGGCGCGCGTCGGCACGCCCGTCGACGTGCTGATCAAGTCCGACCCGCTGGCGACGATGGGGCGGTTCTTCTCCTTCAACGGACGGACGAACGAGGGTCAGTGAAAATGAGTGCCATTCATCCGGTCATCCTGTGTGGAGGTGTGGGTACGCGGCTCTGGCCGTTGTCCCGCAGCCAGCAGCCCAAGCAGTTCCAGCCGATCGAGCAGGAAGGCACGATCACCTTCTTCCAGGCCACGGTGCAGCGGCATCGCGGCGAACTCTTCCACGATCCGGTGGTGTCGGTCGCTGCCGGGCACCTCGACACGGTCAGGCGCCAGCTGCGCGACGTGCAGCGCAACGCCCGCATCATCGCCGAGCCGGTGGCCCGCAACACCGGCCCCGCCGTGCTGTCGGCGGCACTGCTCGTCTCACGCACCGATCCGGACGCGGTGATGATCATCTGCCCCTCGGACCACGTGATCGCCGGCGACCTCAACAGCCGCATCCGCGAAGCGTGGAAGGCGGCAAGTGACGGCCTCATAGTCACCTTCGGCATCAAGCCGCGCTACAACGAGACGGGCTACGGCTACATCGTCGACGGCGGAGAGTTCTCGAACTACCGCGGCGTGCATCGCGCCGAGAAGTTCATCGAAAAGCCGAATGCGCAGGCGGCGCAGACCCTCATCGAGACCGGTCTTGCCTACTGGGCGTCCGGCATCTCCCTGATGCGCGCCGACACGGTGATCGAGGAGTACCGCCGGTTCGATCCGGTCACCTTCGGCGCCGTCAGCGAAGCCCTCGCCAATGCGGTCGACGCGGACGGGGCCCTGCTGCTCGAGGAAGAGAGCTTCGGGTCGGCCGAGAGCCTGCCCACCGAGCGCGCCGTGTTCGAAAAGTCGCGCACCGTCGCCCTCGCCCCGGCCGATGTCGAATGGGACGATGTCGGAGCCTGGGCCGCGTTCCACACCATCGGCAAGAAGACCGACGGCGGCAACGTCGTCACCGGCGACGTCATGATGGTCAACTCCACCGACTCCTACGTCCGCGCCTCCGATCGCCTCGTCGCCGTGGTCGGGGTCAACAACCTCGTCGTCGTCGACACCAAGGACGCGCTGCTGGTCACCACCAGGGACCAGAGCCAAAACGTCAAGCAGGTCGTCGAGCAGCTCAAGTCGCAGAACCGCCGCGAGGCGGAAGACCATGTCGTCGGCGCCACCGACTGGGGACGGCAGGGCAAGCTCGCCTCGGGCGCCGGCTACATGCTCCGGCACCTCACCGTGAATCCCGGCGCGACGCTGCCCATCGAGAGCGGCGACGAGTTCCGCCGCATGCTGGTCGTCGCCTCGGGCTCGGGCTCATTGCACATGGGATCCCGCCGCCGCGACGTCCGCCCGGGAGCGACCTTCGAGGTCGGGCCCGAGCAGGTCGCCAGTGTCACCAACGAGGGCACCGGGCCGATGCAGGTCATCGAGGTTGCCTGCCACATCGACGGCCCCCTCACCCACCTTACGCCGCTGCTCGAGCTTGCCGCCGTATCCGACGGGAGCCGCGAACATGCGTAAGGCCTGGGTCCGCGCCGCAATCGCCGCCCTGACGTGCCATCTCCCTTTGGCCGCCATGGGGGCCGACTACGCGCGGACCCTGGCATACGAAAGGACCGTGGCCACGCTCGCGGCAATGGTCGAGGCAGGCCGTCCGGCCCCGGAGCTGCAGGCGGCCGCCGTCCCGCTCGGGTTCACGCATGTCCCGCCCCGGCCGTCCAAGCCCCTGGCCCTGTCCCTCGGCGACGTGCAGGTCAGCGTCGTGGGCATCGAGCTCGTGCTCAGCCAGCTCGCGCTGCAGGCCGGTGCCAACTACCACGTGGGGCTGCGCCAGGCGCAGGCCCGGCCGGAGGTGCTGCTCATCGAGGACGGGGCGACGAGCCTCGCCCAGCTCTACGAGGCGACCGCGGCGGCCG
>JAEYZJ010000331.1 GCA_023430705.1 Pseudomonadota bacterium
CTGACCGTACACGGCACCGGCGGGCAGACGCGGGCCTTCATCAATATCCAGGACACCGTGCGCTGCGTCAGGCTGGCGATCGACAACCCGCCCGACCGCGGCGACCGGGTCAAGATCATCAACCAGCTCGCCGAGACCAAGCGCGTCCGCGACCTGGCCGAGATGATCGCCGCCATGACCGGGGGACGGATCGCCTTCGTCGACAATCCGCGCAACGAGGCCGCCGAGAACGAGCTCCAGATGTCGAACGCGACATTCCTCGTGATGGGGCTCAAGCCCATCCTGCTCGAGGAACAGCTGTTCACCGAAACCGTCGAGGTCGTCGACCGCTACAAGTCCCGTTTCAATCCCGCCGTGGTTGCCGCCCGTTCGCTGTGGACGCGCGACAACCGTCCCGGCACCGTGAATGAGTGACCGCCATGCGTGAGATAATGCGCCTCGTCCTGTTTGCCGTCATCATCTTCGCCATATCCGCACTCTCGGTGGTGCTCGGCGACCCCGGCATCGCGGCCTCCATCCAGCAGCGGCTGGGCCTGACCAATACCGCCGCCCAGGTTGCAGAGGCTCCGGTGACGCCCGCTTCCCGGACACCGGTCACTCCGGCGAGAGAGACCCAGACCGCTGCCGACCTCGCAGCGCCGGCTGGCGCGGGGACCGGCGAGGCCGGCGGCTCCAGCCGCACCGCCGCCACCGCTCAGGGCGCTGCCACCAACCCGCAGGGGGGCGACGCGAGCGCGCAGGGTGCGGGCGCCACGCAGGTCTCCGGCCCGTCGCGCCTTGCCGAAGGCGACCTCGCCGTCCGCATCGCCCGGCCGCATCCGGGCCTCTGGCTCGGCCTCGAGGGCTTCCCCTCGACAACCACGATCCGCTTCCCGCTGCCCCAGCAGCTCGACATCGTGCAGGGCCAGCTGCAGCTCGACCTCGGCTCCCAGCTGATCCAGCAGGGCGACGGCCTGCTGCGGGTTCTCGTCAACGACACCGAGCGCGACGACG
The DNA here is from genome assembly GCA_023430705.1 of Pseudomonadota bacterium. Taxonomy (GTDB): domain Bacteria; phylum Pseudomonadota; class Alphaproteobacteria; order Rhizobiales; family Devosiaceae; genus Devosia_A. Next base: position 994 of record JAEYZJ010000331.1, read on the forward strand.
TGGTGCTCGAGCGGGGCGACACCAGCCTGCAACTGACCTATGACCTGCTGCCCACGGACCTCGCCGCGGGCGAGGTGCTGGTGACGCTCGACGCCAACGGGACGACCAATTACGGCCAGATCTGCCCGACCAACGCCGCCAATCTCGGCGCCGCCATCTCGGTGCTCGAAACGAGCGGCCTGGTGCTCGCCCTCGAGGCGCCGCCGACCGGGGCAGAAAGCCGGATCGCGCTGCTGCCGACCCCGCTGGTCCTCGCTGCTCCGGACGCGCCGGTACTCGATGCCTGGGCCACGCAGTGGCTGAACCGCCAGGGCGTCGACGCCCGTTCGACCCAGGCCCCGAACGCGCAATCGGTCCTCGTCGTCGAGCAGGCGGCCGAACCTCTCGCGGTTTCCAGTGACGATCAGGTCACGCTGGCCGGCATGGAGGCGCTGGCGACCGCGGCACGCATCCGCGGCGGCACGCTGCCCGACAGCTACGGCGGCGACTGGCCCCTGTCTATCGCCGCCCTGACGGCCGACCTCGCGACCCATACGTTCCGTGGCTCGAGCCGCTGGCCGCTCACCTACAAGCTCGCCGACCTGCCCGAGGGCAAGGCGCCGGGATCGCTGCACCTCGAACTCAGGACCAGCCAGCTCACCGAAGGCAACGACTGGTCGGTGCGCGTGCTGCTCAACGGCAGCATCGTCTACACCGCCAACCAGCCGGGCTCGTCCGAGACCATCAGCCTCGATATCCCGCTGCCGTCCGATATCCAGAAGCTCGAGAACCAGCTCTCCGTGATCCTTGTCGACAACTCGCCCAACCAGGGCATCTGCCGCGCCGGCCGCGAAGCAGTGGCGCAACTGCTGCCCGCGACCCGCCTCGAAGCCGCAGCCAATCCTGAGGGCGACGAGCAGACGCTGGTCGCGGCCCTTGCCGGGGCCCAGGGCGTGCTGCTCTCCGGTCCGGCATCGGCCAGCGAAAGCACGGTGCTGCGCGCGAGCGCATTGCTGGGCGAGATTCTGCCGCTCGATGCCCCCGTACACCTGACCGGGACCCAGCCCGCACAGATCCGGATGGTCACCGGGGATCAGGAGACGACGCCGGCCGTCGCTGACGGCAGCACCGGCGCGCAGGCCTACATCGTCGCCCCGAACGCCGACGAAAGCCCCGGCGCGGTGACGGTGACGCCCATGAAGGACTGGCCGGCCGGCCAGCAGCCTGAGCCCGGCAGCCTGATCGTGACATGGTAGCAGCCAGGCCAGGGGAATCGCTCCGGCACGTCCTCGAGCCGGAGCAGTACTCGTCGCACGACTCCGCTCCGCCGCGCCTGTCGCGGCCACTGCCCGCAACGAGCGCTCCGCAGGTGCTCGCCGTGGCGACGGTGGTCTCCTTCCTGCTGCTCCTGTGGTTGCACGGCGTTCCGGCGATGCGCGCCGCCTTCCCCGAAGGCGACTTCTACCTGTCGCGCTACGAGGGGCAGTACGTGGTGCCGTTGCGCGCCTTCATCCTGAGCTTCCAGGTGGCATTTGCGACCGCAATCCCGGCACGTCCGCTCATGCGCGTGAAGTTCCTCTTGGAGCTGATACTGCCGTTCATCATGCTCTGCGTGACCATGGACCTGTGCAACGGCCTGATGACCCGGTTCCTCGGAGTTGCGATGCCGCTGCAGGTGATGAGCATCGCGACCGGTATCGTGGGGTTCTTCTTCTTCTCGATGACGGTGCTGGCCCGCGCCGACATGCCCGCGCAGGACGACGGCCCGGCGGACATTCACTTCAAGCGCAGGTCCTTGGTCGTCCTGGGCACAGTCATGGTCGTATCGGCCCTGCTGTCGCTCTACATCGAACGGCTCGAGCTGCCGTTCATCGCCTGGCTGCGCGACCTGTCGCTGCTCGGCGGCGTCAGCGTGGGCTTCTTCCTGTTCATCCCGCTGCTGTTCTTCCTGCTCAACTTCGTTGCCGCCGTCGGCGCGGTGTTCCGGCCGCGCCGGACCTTTGCCGAGGACATCACGATCATCCTGCCGGCCTTCAACGAGGCCCATGACATCGGCGCCGCGATCAGTGCGGCCGACGCCGCCTGCGGCCGCTATGGCGGCGCGGTGACCCTTGTCGTGATCGACAACGACTCCACGGACGATACGCAGGGAGCGGCCACACGGGCCTTCTCCGAATGCCGGCACATGCAGACGCGCATCATCACGGAGCCGAGGCGCGGCAAGGCCAATGCCCTCAACGCGGGACTGGCGCTGGTCGAGACGCCGGTATTTGCGAGGCTCGACGCCGACACAATGCTCGAGCCCGACGCCCTGGCGAGGGCTCTTTCCTACTTCTCCGACGAGCGTGTCGGCGGTGTGGGTGGGGTACCGCTTCCCCCCGGCGGCGGCACCTTCGATACCCCCCGGCTGGTGGAGGTGCTGCTCCGCACCGGCTATGATCAGGTGGCATTCGGAGCCGCCGACGTCATTGTCGGCATCCCGGGGATGTTCGCTTGCTACCGGACCGAGGCGGTGCGCGCCGTGGGCGGATTTGCCGTCGGAATCAACGGAGAGGACAGCGACGTCGCGCTGCGCATAGGCGAGAGCGGCTACCGGCTCATCGTCGACCCGGAAGTGCATTACCTTTCGGAGGTGCCGCGCACCTTCGCGCACCTGCGCGAGCAGCGGCTGCGCTGGTATCGCTCGCTCTATCACGTCGTGGCCCGCAACGCCCGGATCATGACCCTGCGGTTCAAGTCGGCGCGTGGCCAGTTCGTGCTGCCCTACCTGCTGATCAATTCCGGCCGGCGGGCTATGGGCTGGCCGCTGCTGATCTTCGCCCTCAACTTCATGCTGCTCAATCCCGATCCCCGCAGCACGGCCCACGTGACCTCGGTGCTGGCGGTGCTGCTCGGCGCGCCGCTGATCAACGCGATCATCGCGATCATCGTCAACCTGCGCTGGTATGCGCTGCTCTATCTGCCCTCGCACATCGTGTTCAGGATGGTGCGGCAATACCTGACACTCGAGTCGTTGCTCTCGATGACCTACGAGCGCTTCCAGACCAATGCCCCGCGTCGCCGCATAGGCCACACCGCCGCCGAGGAGGCCGCATGGGCGAACCCGCTGCCGGCACGCGGCAACATTCGCGCCAAGGCTTGACATTCGTCACGCCACGCCGTCCGGCGCGACCTATACTGAAGAACATCAGCCGGCTCCATTTCCCATCTTCTGCATGGATGGCCGGTTATTACTGCAGAACACTTCTACGGAAGGGTCTGTTTAACAGTATCCCGGCCGGCCCCCATGCACCGGCTGGCGCGACGCTCGCTTCGCCCCCGCGAGCGTCCAACGCCGATGGATTGAGAGGCCACTCTTCGTCCATCGGCTCTTTTTTACCAGCGAGTGCCGACGCTGGTGAGCAGGTGCCGGGTGTGGGGTGCTCCTACCACGCCCGGCACCATTTCCTTTGCGGTCGCAA
>JAEYZJ010000370.1 GCA_023430705.1 Pseudomonadota bacterium
CCGCCAGCAGCTGGCGCAGTTCGGCAATGCCCGCGCTCCCGATCAGCCCGGCGGCCCGTCGCACCACCGCCAGCTCGATCGATTCGCGGATGAAGCGTGAGTTCTGGACCTCCCGGATCGAGATCAGCTTGACGAAGGTGCCGCGCTGCGGGCGCACCTCCACGAGGCCATTCTCGGCCAGCTTGATGAAGGCCTCGCGAACCGGCTGGCGCGATACCCCCATCTGGCGGGCCAGTTCGGCCTCCGACAGCAGGTGCCCGGGCCTCAACTGCAGTTGCACGATGGCGTTGCGCACCGCGCCGTACACCCGCAGGCTGATCGAGACCTGCCGGGTGCCAGTGCTTGCGGGCGGCTCGGCCAGCTCAAGTTCAATGGTCATTGTTGACTCCCGCAAGGCTACCATACTAGCACCGAGCAGAGCCACTTGAAGAGCTCTGGAGGAGCTATATGAGGCAGACTTGGCGCTGGTTCGGCCCGGCCGATCTCGCGAGTATCGACGACATCGTCCAGGCGGGCGCCGAAGGCGTCGTGACGGCGCTCCATCATGTGCCCAACGGCGTTGTATGGAGTGCCGAGGAGATCGGCAAGCGCCAGCAGCAGGTCCGTACCCGCAGCGACGGCTCACGCTCCGGCCTCGAGTGGGAGGTGATCGAGAGCCTGCCGGTGTCGGAGGATATCAAGAAGCAGAAGGGCGACTGGCGCCAGCACCTCGAGAACTACAAGCAGAGCCTCAGGCATGTGGCCGCCGCCGGCCTCAGGGTCGTGTGCTACAACTTCATGCCGGTGCTCGACTGGACGCGCACCGATCTGCGCTACACCGTCGCCCACGGCGGCACCTGCATGCGCTTCGACATCAACGATTTTGCCGCGTTCGAGATTCACATCCTCAAGCGCCGCGGCGCCACCGAGGACTTCGCTCCCGAGATCGTCGAGGAAGCGGCACGGCGCTTCGCCGGCATGGACGACGCCGCCCAGCAGCAGCTGGCGCGCAACATCACCATGGGCCTTCCGGGCTCGACCGAGAGCATGACGCTGGACGACGTGCGGGCCCACCTCGCCGAGTACGCGAGCGTCTCGCCCGACCGGCTGCGCAGCCACTTCGTCGATTTCCTCTCCGAGGTCGTGCCGATCGCCGAGGAAGTCGGCGTGCGGCTCTGCTGCCATCCGGACGACCCGCCGTTCCCGCTGCTGGGGCTGCCGCGCATCATGTCGACGGCGGCCGACTACCGGCACATGCTCAACGCGGTCGACAGCCCGGCCAACGGCATGACGCTCTGTTCCGGCTCCCTCGGCGCCCGGCCGGACAATGACCTGCCCGCGATCATGGACGAGTTCGCGCCGAAGGTGCACTTCCTCCACCTCAGGAACGTCAAGCGCGACACCGACGCCATTTCCGGCTCGTTCTACGAAGCCGAGCATCTTGGCGGCGATACCGACATGGTGGCGCTCATCGCACGAATCCTGCGCGAGGAAGCCCGCCGCGCCGCGGCAGGGCGCGAGGATGCGCAGATCCCGATGCGACCCGACCACGGGCAGGACATTCTCGACGACCTCGGTCGCCGCGCCCAGCCGGGCTATCCGACCATCGGCCGGCTCAAGGGGCTCGCCGAACTGCGCGGCGTGATGACCGCGCTGTCGCACCGCGAGTTCGGGCTGCGCTAGAACCGCAGCCTTCAGTCCTGCAGCAGGTAGGCGCCCTCGCGGCCACTCAGCGGCGTGGTGCCGACGATCTTCATGATCGCGGCGCCGCGCGGCGCATACTTGTGCACCGCCCGGGACAGGACCAGCCCGTCGGTCCCGGCAAGGATCGGCGTCCGGGCCATGAAGGCATCCGGACCGTCGAGCGCGATCAGGTCCGCCACCGGCTGTCCCTTGCTGACCCGGTCGCCGAGCGCGACACGATAGGCCACGAGGCCCGGCCGGTCGGTGCGCACGATCTCGGTCGCCTCGAAGGGCGTCGCCTGCGACAGCGGCGCCGGCCGTTCGCCGGTATCGGCGTCGATCAGCCGGCGGCCGCAGAGGAATCCCCAGAGGCGCCTTGCGTCCTCGGCGCCCAGTTCGTCGAAGACGTCGGCCTGGCCGCGATACTCGAGTGTTGCGGTGGCGCTGCCCATCGGCACCGGCAGCCCGGGATTGGCCCCCGCGAGCCTGCGGTAGAGCTGCGGCAGCACCTCGTCGAATGAGCCGCCGCCGGAGTCCGCCGCCGTCAGCGTCGCCGCGGCGCCCATCCAGTCGGCGAGATCCTGCAAGCCCGGCATCAGCTCGGGAGAGGTGAAGATATGGATGAGCGAGTCGTCGTCGCAGTGGAGGTCGAAGACGAAGTCGGCGTCGTGTGCCTCCTTCAGCACCATGAGGCGCAGCCGCTCGTTGGCGCTGCGCGGCCGCTGCGCTTCGATCCACTCGGCGACGGCGCTGCGGATCAGCTGCAGGTTGGCGTGCTCGTCACCACCAAGCCGGCCAGCGAGCTGTCGCCCCACGGCCTCGTACAGGTCGGGCCAGCGCCGGTTGAAGTTGATGCCGGTGTTGGCGTCATAGCGGCCGATGTGGCGGCGCAGGGAGAAGGTCGCGAGGCCGAGCGGATTGACCAGCGGCATCACGGTGAAGCGGGCCCGGAGCAGGCCCTTCGCGTCGGCGTCGCGAAGCATCGGCAGCAGGTGGTGCAGCAGCATCGTGCCGGGATGCTCGTCGGCATGCAGCGCGGCCTGCAGGTGCACCTTGCTCGCGGCATCCCGCGGTCCGGCGACATAATAGATGAACTCCGTGACCGCGCCGGGCGTGTCACCCTCGAGCGGTACGGCCTTGCGTTCGAAAGCCATGATAGTTGTCCTAGCGCATCCAGCGCGGTGAGAAGCGCATCGCCGGTGCCTGCGGCAGGTGTCGCATGAGACGGCGGTAGATGCGCCCGAAAACGAAGAAGATCGCCATCGAGATCACAAGGAAATAGAGCCCGGCCACCGGATAGTGGAGAAAGGCGTTGAAGTCCCGCTCGAACAACTCGCCCGCCTTGTTCATCAGGTCCTTCTGGTCGTCGATCACCGGCAGCGTCAGGTAGACGAGCGCCGTGGCGTGGAACATGAACACCACTTCGTTGGTGTATGCCGGCCAGGCGATGCGGACCACGTTGGGCCAGGTCACGGCCCGGAACTGCTGCCAGCGGCTCATGCCGAACGCGCGGGCCGCCTCGGCTTCGCCTTTGGGCACGTTCATCAGCGCCCCGTACAGGATGTTCGCGGTGTAGGCGGTGGTGTTCAGTGCCAGCACGATCGGGCCGAGGATCAGCGGATTGAGGACGATCCAGTCGATCCCCATCGGCTTCCACAGGCTGAGGTTCAGCGCCAGCGCCAGCGAGTAGAACATGAACAGCTGGATGAAGAAGGGCGAGCCGCGGAAGGCATAGATGTAGCCCCGGGCCAGCCGCGAGACGATCGGGTTGGATGAGGCCTTCGCGAGCGCGAGGAACACCGCCAGCACGAAGCCGACGGGGATCGAGACGACGGCGAAATAGATGTTGAACAGCGCTGGCTTGGCCAGCACCGCGATGTCGTTGAGGATGGCCTGGATCATCGCCATCAGGTGTTCCCCGCCACCGCCATGCCGCGGCCGGCCCAGCGCTGGGCGGCGGCGAAGACCTTTTCGGAAAGGAATGTCACGGCGATGTAGAAGATCACGAGCACGAGGTAGTAGCCCCAGCGCCAGTCCGGGTGGACGAGGCCGGCCGAGCGCGTGAAGTTCGGCGCCCCGAGCCGGTCGGCCCAGAGCACGATGTCGGCGATCTGCAGCAGCGAGAGCAGCGCGGTCGCCTTGAACAGCAGCATCCACACGTTGGAGAGGCCGGGCAGGGCATAGGCCCACATCTGCCGGATGTGGATGCGGAACAGCACCTGCCTCGGGGTCATGCCGAAGGCCCGCGCCGCCTCGAGCTGGCCGCGGGGCACCGCGTTCATGGCTCCGGATATGACGTTGCCGGCGAAGGCGCCGTAGACGATGCCGAGCGAGACGCCGGCAAGAATGAGGTACTCGGTCGTCCCCAGCAGCAGGTTCGCCGCCTGGCAGGGCGGCCAGCGGCCGGCGCCGATCGCCAGTTCCTCGGCGGAGCACACCGCCATGGAGCGGAACCATTCGAGCGCCTGCTCGAAGGCGAGAGGAAAGAACAGGAAGAACAGCACGTCCGGGATGCCCGGCACCACGCTGGTATAAGCCTGGCCGACGATGCGCAGCGGACGGAAGCGCGAGTTGCGGGCGGCGGCGGCGAACACGCCGAGGGTCAGCGCGACGATGCCGCCGAGCAGGCCCGCAGCCAGCGTGTACTGCACGCTCGCATACCAGCTCAGGTGCTTGCCGTTGGTGAGGTAGCCCAGCCAGAACAGGACGTCCTGCCCGAGCACATCGCGGAGCCATTGCGGCAGTAGGTCGACCATCAGTGGCCCTGCAAGAAGCCGGGGCGGAGTGACTCCGCCCCGGAAGATCCGTGGAGGCTCAGTTGCCGGCGAAGAGCGGGCCCGGCGCCTTGTCCGGGAACCACTTGATGATCATGGCGTCGAGCGAACCATCCTGCTTCATCTCGTCGATGGTGGCGGTGAGCTTGTCGCGCAGTTCGCTGTCACCCTGGCGCACGCCGGCGCCTACGCCCTCGCCGAGCATCACGTCCGGGCCCACGACCTCGATCGCGCCGCCCGAGCCGTTGACGATCTCGGAGATGTACGAGCCATCGGCGAGGATGACGTCGACGTTGCCGGCACTGAGGTCGGCCAGCGCCTGGTCCGCCGTCGCGAACGACTTGATGGTGTTGTTGGCGCCGAAGGTCTCGGCGGCGTAGGCAGCCTGGATGGTGCCGCCCTGGACCCCGATGTTCTTGCCGCTCAGGGCGTCGAAGTCGAGCGCGGTGCCGCTGCGGACCATGTAGTTGGACGGATCGGGCGGGAAGTAGTTGGTGGTGAAGTCGATGCTCTGCTTGCGCTCATCGGTGATCGACATGCCGGCCATGATCACGTCGTAGTTGCCGGCGACGAGGTTCGGGATGATCGAATCCCACTCGTTCAGCTGGAACGTGCATTCGAGCCCGGCGCGCTTGCAGAGTTCGTTGCCGAGCTCGATCTCGAAGCCGGCGGGCTTGCCGTTGTCGTCGAGGAAGTTCCACGGCGCATAGGCGCCTTCGGTCGCGATGCGGACCGGGGCGGCAGTGGCAGCGGATGCGAACATGGCTAGCGCGGCTGCGGCTACCAGTACGAGCTTGGTCATATGGTCGTCTCCTGTGTCGGCCCTGGGCCGAATTGTCCCAGCCGGAAGTGGGCGTCCGGCAGCAGCACGGCTATTGCCGCGCATTGGCCTGCACGCTACCGATTTTTTTACCGGACGGTCAATCGTTGGAGAAATGTTGCAGGGCGGTTGCTGACAGCCAGAATACCTCGCCCTCGCTCTCGGCAGTGTCGAGCCAGACGAAGGGCAGGTCGGGATAGTCGGCCTCGAGAAAGGCCTGCCCGGTGCCGATCTCGCAGATCAGGCCGCCGTCGGGCATCAGGTGCCGGCCGGCGGTGGCAATGATGCGCCGCACGAGGTCGAGCCCGTCCTCTCCACCGATATGGGCCATGCGGGGTTCGCTGGCGTGTTCCGGGGCGAACGCCTCGACTTCCCCGGCTGCCACATAGGGCGGATTGGTGATGATCAGGTCGTAGCGACGGTTGCCTGCAGGGGCGAAGAGGTCGCCCTGGAGCAACCGGATGCGGTCGTCCATCCCATGGTCCGCGAGGTTCATCCGCGCCACGTCCAGTGCATCCGGGCTGAGGTCGATGGCATCCACCTCCGCGTCCGGGAAGCACATGGCGGCGATGATCGCCAGGCACCCGGAGCCGGTGCAGAGGTCGAGCACGCTGCCGATCGCGTCCGGCTCGGGGACAAGACCAAGGGCGGATGGCCCGAGCTGGTCGCCCAGCAGCAGTTCGGCGATGAAGGAGCGGGGAATGATCACCCGTTCGTCCACCCGGAACGGGATGCCCTGGATGTAGGCCTTGCCAAGCAGGTAGGGCGCCGGCTTCCGCGTCTCCAATCGGGCCTCGAACAGACCGACGAGCTTTTCGCGCTCGGCCAGCGTCAGCCGGGCGTCGAGCCAGGGATTGATGTCGTCAACCGGAAGGCGCAGGCCCTCGAGGATCAGGAAGGCGGCCTCGTCGAGGGGGCCCGATGTGCCGTGGCCATAGGTTAGGTCGGCGGCGGTGAAGCGGCTCACGGCATAGCGCAGCAGGTCGCGCACCGTGATCAGTTCGTCGGAGGCACGCATCTACGAGGCGTGCCCCGCGGGGGCGAGGAACTGCTTCAGGCGGTCCGAGCGGGTGTTGCCGAAGACCTCGGCCACCGTACCCTGTTCCTCGATCCTGCCCTGGTGCAGGAAGACCACCTTGCTGGCGATGGTCCGCGCAAACTGCATGTCGTGCGTCACCAGCACCATGGTGCGGCCCTCGTCCGCAAGCAGCTTGATCACCCGCAGCACCTCGACCTCGAGCTCGGGGTCGAGCGCCGAGGTGGGCTCGTCGAACAGCATGACGCGGGGATTGACGCACAGCGCCCGGGCAATGGCCGCGCGCTGCTGCTGGCCCCCTGAAAGCTGGCTCGGGTAGCTCGCCGCCTTGTCGCGGATGCCGACCTTGTCGAGCATTTCGAGCGCTTCCTGATGGACTTCCGCCTTGTCGCGCTTCTGCACCCTGAGCGGCGCTTCCATGACGTTGTCGAGCACCGTCATGTGGCTCCACAGGTTGAACGACTGGAACACCATGCCGAGTTCGGAGCGGATGCGGCGAATCTGCTGCTCGCTGGCCGGACGCCGGTGCGGCGGCTCTCCGGTCAGCTCGATCTCTTCGCCTGCAACCCTGACGATGCCGCTCTCGGGCACTTCGAGCATGTTGATGCAGCGCAGCAGGGTGGACTTGCCCGAGCCGGACGAGCCGATCAGGGCGACCACGTCACCCTCGTTTGCGGTGAGGTCGATGCCTTTGAGGACGTCGAGGGGGCCGTAGGACTTGTGCAGGCCGATGATCTCGACCACGGGCTTGGGGGCAGTGGAATGCATCGCGGCACAAAAGCCAAACGGAGTGGCGGTGGCAAGCAAATTGCGGAACCCCAGCTTGCCGGGGTGCGTTTTGTCTGCGGAGCCCACCACGAAGGCGGCTCCTTTCCCGATACACACGTGAGAGGAGAAATCGCGATGAATTGGAACCAGATGGAAGGCAACTGGGAGCAGTTCAAGGGCAAGGTGCAGACCCAATGGGGTAAGCTGACCGACAGCGATCTCGACATCATCAGGGGTAACCGAAAGCAGCTCGCTGGAAAGCTTCAGGAGCGCTACGGCAAGGCCCAGGAAGAAGTCGAACGCGAGATCGACGACTGGTTCGGCCGGATGCACTGATCCCTTCCAAAGATTAGGAAAAGCCCCGCTTCGGCGGGGCTTTTTCGTGCCTGCTCACAACTGCGGAACGAGCAAACGGCCCCATCCACTTGGATGAGGCCGCTGCCACCCTCGAACCGCGGACCCGGCAGGGACGGCCCGAGTTTCCTTGCCCACTCAGGAGGCGCGCTTGAACAGTCCCACGATGAGGGAAATGACCAGGAACGCCAGGAACAGGAAGAACAGGATCTGGGCGATGCCGGATGCCGCGCCGGCGATGCCGCCAAAACCGAGGACGCCGGCGATGATGGCGACGACGAGGAAGATCAGGGCGTACTGAAGCACTTCATGTTCTCCGTTGGACGCTTCGATGTCCGGTAAACGCAGTCGCGCGAAAGGCGGTTCCAAAAACGAAAGAGCCGGGCAGGGCCCGGCTCGCTGAGTTAACTCAATGGCTTGGCTCAGGCCGCTGCCCGCGAGCCCTCGTCGAAGAACAGGGCCTGGCTGATCAGCGCCCGCACCATGTCCGGGTTGAACGGCTTGGTGACGAGGAAGGTCGGCTCGGGCCGTTCGCCGGTCAACAGGCGCTCTGGGAAGGCGGTGATGAAGATCACCGGGATGGGGTGCGTATGCAGGATATCGTTCACCGCATCGATGCCGGACGAGCCGTCGGCGAGCTGGATATCGGCGAGGATCATGCGCGGATTGGTCTTGTGATAGAGCGCCACCGCTTCCTTGTGCGTGCGGGCGATGCCAACCACGCGGTGGCCCAGTCCCTCGACCATCTGCTCGATGTCCATGGCAATGAGCGGTTCATCCTCGATGATGAGGATGTCCGTCGCGACCTGCCTGGAAATCTCGGCCGAAGCCTCGGAAAGCAGCTGCGTGAACTCCTCGGGGCTTACGTCGAGAATCTCGGCGGCTTCCTCGTGGCTGAAGCCTTCCACCGAGACGAGGAGGAAGGCTTGGCGCGGTTTGGGCGACAGGTTTGCCAGATTGGCCGCAGCGCGGGCTTCCCAGGGGAAGCTGGAGGTCGGCTCGGGCACGCGAACGGCCGAACTCGAGAACAGGCGGGAATACAACTTGTACAACGAAATCCGGTCGTTCGACGCCTCGGGAAATATCGAGAGGTCGGCGATGAGAGCCTCAAGCGTGGCTGCCACGTAGGCATCGCCTGAAGTCTGCGATCCGGTCACCGCGCGAGAAAACCGGCGCAGGTACGGAAGATGCGGGGCAATCCGCGTGGAAAGAGACATAGAGAAACTACTCCCGTGACGCTTTATGAGCTTACCATCCAGATAACGACGGATGCAAAAACTAGGTTCCAGCGCGAGTGGAACTTTTCTGTGCCAGCCGCATTTAGGAGCCACGGCTGGATGATGGGCGTCAAGAATCCAGCTGTGGGGCGAATGGTTTATGCGAGACAAAACGACAATGAACGAACTTGGCATGCTGCGGCGGCGGCGCGACGATGGGCTCGGCGCGAACTCCGACATCGGCAACAAGCTGCGCGCGCTGTATGGCGCGGTTCAGCAGGAAGAGATTCCGTCGCGGCTGATCGATCTGCTCGAGCAGCTCGATGCGGTGGAAAAGAAACAGGCCAAATCCGAAAAGAGCGAGTGACGGAATGGACGCCGAGAAGCCGAGCTTCAAGCGCGAACTGCTGTCCACTCTCCCGAGCCTTCGCGCCTTCGCAGTCTCCCTTTCGGGGCGTCACGACAAGGCGGACGACCTGGTGCAGGACACGGTCATGAAGGCCTGGGCGAAGCAGGACAGCTTCGAGATGGGCACCAACATGAAGGCATGGCTGTTCACCATCCTTCGCAATGAATTCTACAGCCAGATGCGCAAGCGCGGTCGCGAAGTGCAGGACAGCGATGGCGCCTTCACCGAGCGTCTGTCCGTGCACCCGTCGCAGTACGGCTCGATGGATCTTGCCGATTTCAAGGCTGCGCTCGACAAGCTGCCTGACGACCAGCGCGAAGCCATCATCCTCATTGGCGCATCCGGGTGCTCCTACGAGGAGGCCGCCGAGATCTGCAAATGCGCGGTGGGTACGATGAAGAGCCGGGTGAGCCGGGCCCGCACCAAGCTGCAGGAAATCCTGCAGGTCGCCGGCGAGTCCGATTACGGCCCGGATTCGGTATCGGCGCAGGTAACGACGGCGCCACGCTACACCTGATCCAGTGGGCGGCGCGCCTCGCGCAGCGCCGCCCAGCAGGCGGCGAGCAGCGCGGAGGCGACGAAGGGCTTCTCCAGGGGGACAGAGCCTGTGAACAGCGTTTGGACTGCCCTGTCGGCGGAGGTGATCACCACGCCGACGCCGCGTTCGCGCAGTTGCGACGCGAACTCGATGACCCGGGGATCACCGAGCCTCGCCTCGAGGACGGCAAGGTCTATTGAGGACAGGTCGAGCCCGCGCGCCTGTTCGACATTGCGGGCTATCAGCACGCTCCGGGCGCCTTCTGCCATGAGCGAATATTCGATGTCGGCGGCGATCAGATACTCTTCCTCGACGACGAGCACGGTTCGACCGCGCATGGGCAGACCTTCATGACGCTTGTAACAGGGGCGCCATATTCTCTGTCGCATCGGGAGTGGTCTTTAAACAAAGACACTCTTTCGGTCCGCGTTGCGATGCTGCGGGGATTGCCGATCCCGCTGCTTTCCGCATCATCTGCGGATCGCCGGAGAGGGTTCCAATGATACCGGTCGCGACGGCCGCACGCCGTATTCCGTGCGAAGCCTGCCCACTGCGCGGCAACCTCTACTTCCGCGATTTCACACCCGAGGAACTGAGGTTCATCAGCACGTTCAAGCGCGGCGAGCTGGTTGCCGATCCGGGATCGGTGATACTCGCCGAAGGCGCGCACAGCGCGCAGCTGTTCACGCTGCTGTCGGGGTGGGCCTTCCGCTACAAGACGCTCGAGGACGGGCGCCGGCAGATCCTCAACTTTCTTCTCCCCGGAGACCTCGTCGGCCTGCAGGGATCCGTCATCGGCGAGATGGAGCATTCCGTCGAGTCGCTGTCGCCGGTGGTGCTTTGCGTGTTCCAGCGCGACAACCTGCCCACGCTGTTCGAATCCTATCCATCGCTGGCCTTCGACGTCACCTGGCTCGCCTCGCGCGAGGAGCGGATGCTCGACGAGAACCTGCTCAGCGTCGGGCGGCGCAACGCCATGGAGCGCGCGGCCTACCTCATCGCGTTCCTCTACCAGCGCGCCGAGAAACTGGGCATGGCGCGAAAGCCGGTCATTCCCATCACCCAGCAGCACGTGGCCGACACGCTCGGGCTGTCGATCGTCCACACCAACAAGACCCTGCGCAAGCTGGTCGAACGCCAGCTGATCCGCTGGCATGGCCGCGCGTGCGAGGTGCTCGATCCGGTGGGGCTGGCCGAACTGGCGGGCTGGGACGGAATTGGGGAGAAGCGGCGACCTCTCATCTGAGGTCGCACTATCGCCACTCATGATCATTATGCAGCCATACAGCAGGGACGCAGAGCGGGGAAAGGCGGTACCCCGGTGAGCCAGGTGAGCAGCGAGCGGATCGGCATCAGCCTGCCGCGCAACATCAGCGTGCGGCGGATCGCGATCATGCTGTCCATGTCGCTGATGCTGCTGGCGGTGATGGCATCGCTCTTCCTCGTGCGTACGGTCGACGGGCAACTGGCCGACATCGCCAAGACCTACGAGATCCGCCGCCAGGCGCGCGAACTCACCCTCGCCGTCGTCGACGCCGAAACCGGGCAGCGCGGGTACCTGCTGACCCGCGACCAGGACTATCTCGCGCCCTACAAGATGGCCGTTCTGACCATGATGGACACCTACGACCGGCTGCGGCAGCAGGTGGAGGATAACCCGCAGCAGCTCGCCCGGCTCGATGAGATGCTGCCCGAACTCGATGCCAAGCGGGCCGAGATGGCCCGCACCATCGAGCTGATGGGCGAGGACAGGGTCGCGGACGCGCTGAACCTGTTTCGCTCCGATGCAGGCGAGCGTTACATGGACAACATCCGCATGCGGCTCCGCAGCTTCATCGCCGAAGAGGATGCCCGCCTGATAGAGCGCAACGCCGGGGTCGCGCTCTACCGGCAGTCGCTCATCGTCGCCATCCTCGTGGCGCTCGTTGCTGCGGCGGCGCTTGCCTACGCGCTGCTCTATCGCTCGCAGCGCCGCGTCAACGCGCTGGCCGAGCAGCAGTCGGCATTGCGCCTCGCCAACGAGGAACTCGAGGTGCGCGTCAGGGAGCGCACGGCCGAGGCGGAGGAGGCGCGGGCTTTCGCCGAGCGCGAACGCGAGCGGGTCGAGACGTTGCTGCGCGACACCAACCACCGCATCGGAAACTCGCTGGCGACAGTGTCCTCGCTTCTGGGACTGCAGCTGGCGCGTACGAGTTCG
The DNA here is from genome assembly GCA_023430705.1 of Pseudomonadota bacterium. Classification (GTDB taxonomy): domain Bacteria; phylum Pseudomonadota; class Alphaproteobacteria; order Rhizobiales; family Devosiaceae; genus Devosia_A. Next base: position 11,776 of record JAEYZJ010000370.1, read on the forward strand.
GAGGAGGTGCGCAACGCGCTCGAAGCGGCGCAGGCACGCGTCCAGGCCATCGCGTCCGGCCATCGGCGCCTGCGGCTCGGCGCCGACCTCGAGACCACTGACATTGCCGATTTCCTCGAGGACGTGACCGAGGACCTGGCGCAGAGCGCGCCCGCCGGCACCTCGATCACCTTCATCAAGGAGTTCGAACACCTCATCATCCCGGCGCGCGACGCCACTACCATCGGCATCGTGGTCAGCGAACTCGTCACCAATGCCTACAAGCATGCCTTCGGCCCGGACCGCGCCGGGACCATCAAGGTCGGCTTCGGTCGCGGGCCGGGCGGGGTGATCGCGCTCACCGTGGAAGACGACGGGCGCGGCATGGGTGACGCGGCGGGCAGGTCCGGGCTCGGGGCGCTGATCGTGCGCCAGCTCGCCAACCAGTTCGGCGGGGTCGAGCCGCGCTACGAGTCTCGAGCGGGTGGCGGCACGTCGGTGGTGATCGAGCTGCCCAAGCTCGAAGTTCACGAATATCCGGCAGGGGCTTGATCGAGAATGCATTTCATCGGCGTGCTGAACAAGGACGGCGGTACCTTCCGCACCATGGACATGGAGGCCTTTGCCGCCGATGCGGAGCGGGTTTTCGCCGAGAACGGCAAGACACTCGAATGCCGCGTTGTCGCCGGCGACGACCTTGAAGCCGAGCTGGAGCGGGCCGCCAGCGACCCGGCCTCGGACGCGCTGCTCGCCGGGGGAGGGGATGGCACCATCTCGGCCGCCGCCGGCATCTGCTTCCGCCACGGAATGGCGCTCGCCGTGCTTCCGGCCGGCACGATGAACCTTTTCGCCCGGTCGCTGTCGGTGCCGTTGCAGCTCGAGGCGGCGGTCGCGGCGATTGCCATGGGGGAGGTGTCCAGGGTGGATATCGCTACCGCCAACGGACGGCCGTTCGTGCATCAGTTCTCGGTCGGCATGCATTCGCGGCTCGTGCGTATCCGCAACGGGCTCACCTACTCCAGTCGCCTCGGCAAGATCATCGCGAGCGTGCGTGCCGTAGCCCTGGCGCTCTCGCGCCCGCTCGTGTTCGAGGCAGAGGTCGCGACACCACACGGCACCGAGCGGCGCAGGGCAACGGCGGTCATGGTCTCCAACAATATGCTCGGCGAGGGCCATATTCCCTATGCCGAAACGGTCGATCGGGGGGTGCTCGGCGTCTATGTCGTTCGGCCCATGCCGCCCTTCGAACTCGCACGCCTCGCCTTCTCCCTCGTGTATGGAAACTGGAAGGCTCACCCGCTCGTCTCCGAAAGGGAGGTGGGCCAGGTCGTGCTCCATTTCCCCCGTCGCAAGGCCTCGGCCCGGGCGGTGATCGACGGCGAACTCGTCCCGCTGGATCGCACGGTGGACCTGCGCATTCATGCCGGCGGGTTGAAGGTCGTGCTGCCTGCTGCTCCCGGGGAGGAATCCGCCACCGATCCTGCCATCGAGGCGGCATAGAAAAGCCCCGCGCGGCAAAGCCGGGCGGGGCTCGAAACTGTGCGGGCGCGGGGCGCTAGAGGCTGGCTGCGCCGGCTTCCACCGGCTGCTGGCCGAGACGGCGCAACGCGCTCTCGATGAACTTGAGGTCCTCGCCATCGTCGCCGTCCACCGGGGTCATGCCCTCGGTGGCGCTTCTCTCCTTGGACAGGGAGTCGGCTTCGAGCTGACGAAGGATCGTGATCTTCTCACCCTCGGGAATATGGTCGTCGGCCAGAATGGTGACGATCTTCCGCTTGATGTGGGTCATGGCTCACACTCCTGGAACTTCCTTGGGCATCCTTGGTTGCCCTTATCCCGCCGGTTTTGGTCGGCGGCGAAGTAAACAACGCGTTGGCCGGAACGGGGGTTCCTTCCGTCACTCCGGATCCTCACCGGTGGCAGGGTCGCCATGGTGCGAGCCGCTACCGGGTCTTGTGAGAAGGAATGCGGCCGCCAGCGCGCCGCCCACGGGGATGCCGATCTTCTTCATCAGGTCCGACTTGAGGACGAGAGGCAGGGCGGTCAGCGCGGCCGTTGTCACCAGCGCGGTCTTTTCGGACGAGGCGCGGCGTTGCGCCGCCCGGCGGCGGGCGATGCCGTCGGCTATGGCGATGGCGCCCCAGATGACGAGCGCGACGACAACGCCCGCGACGCCGATTACCAGCGGCGCGACGATCGGGCCCCAGAGCGACGTCAGCCAGGCGTTGAGCCCGACGAGCAGGAACACCACTCCGACCAACGCGAAGAACGCCACGGCCGACCAGGCCATGGCGTTGCGTTTCAGGTGCTCCAGCAGTTCGTCGACCTCGATGCCGAGGACCGACGCAGCCAGCGCGAGCAGGTGCATGGGTTACCTCGAGACAACCGCCAGGATGAAGCCGAGCGCGATCGCTCCGGCGACTGCCGTCAGTGGTTTCTCGCGGATCGTATCCTTGATCTGCTTTTCGATCTGGCCGAACTCGTCCTGCGCTTCCTCGACGGCGCGCTGGCCGGCACTGGTGAGGTGACGCGCTTCGCGTTTGGCAGCGCTTTGCGCCTCGCTGACCTTGTTTCCGGCAAGATTGGCCAGGGTCGCGGCGATCGACTTGAGATCGTCCTGCAACTGCTGGACCTGAGCTGCCAGGTCTTCGGTGCTGGTGGCCGCCCGACGCGAGGCGGCGCTGCGGCTCGGCGAACGGCGCGAACCGTTGGCGGTGCGGCGAGCGGGGGTAGCGGCTGCCGACGTGCGGTTCGGCGCCATATCGGTGGTTGAAGCCATTGTGGTCGCTCCTCTTTGATGGAACGAGAACGCGGCAGGCACGTAGCGGGTTCCGCGACGCCCCGGCGGCGCTGGGCCCCATACGAGTGCACCCCGGTTCGGGGCGCGAACCGGGGTGCCAGGGCGAACCAAAAAGGGGGGCGACCTTGGTTCGCCTCGCCCGTCAGAATACGCGCATCAACACGAGGATGATGACGATGACGAGCACGACGCCGAGGATACCGGAGGGGTAAGCTCCCCAGGAGCGGGAGTAGGGCCAGGCCGGTATGGCGCCGATTAACAGCAGGATCAGCAGGATGATGATGATCGTGCTAAGTGTCATGCTTTTGCTCCTAGAGTATCGACAGTAGGAGCGTCGCGGCCACAAGTATGCCTACGGCCGCGGCGAGGGCCGCGGCCAGCACGGAGTAGTCCGCGTGGCCTTCATACTTGTCCGGCACCCATGCCAGTGCCGACCGGCTCGCGTGTTCGAGATTGGCGATTTCAAGGGTGCTCATGTGCCGTGCTCCCGCCTTGTGGTTAGGCCCTGCTTGGCCGGGGGATACGCATTAAGCGCATCTGGCTTCACAACGGCGCCTGCCACAATTGGTTCCTGGGACGGCGGAGATTTGCCTTATTCGACGCGAACCACGTCGACGGACTGCTTGGCGGTGTGCTCGCCGCTGGTGCGCAGGACCCCCACGATGGGCGAAATGTCGGAGTAGTCCCGCCCGTGCCCGATGGTGATGTGGTCCGACCCGGCCAGCATCGCATTGGTGGGATCGAACTCGATCCAGCCGGCATGCTGTCCGCACCAGACCCGAACCCAGGCATGCATGGCGTCCGCGCCCTCCAGCCGCGGCTCGCCGTCGGGTGCGAGGGTGCGCAGGAATCCGGAGACATAGGCGGCGGGGATGCCCACGCCGCGCAGTCCGGCGATCATCACATGCACGAAGTCCTGGCATACTCCGCGCTTCAGCGCGAAGGCCTCGCCGGGGCTGGTGTCCACCTTGGTCGCCTCGCGGTCGTAGCGGAACTCGCGGTGGATGCGGAGGCAGAGCTCGAGGGCGGCGGCCTGCACGGACGGCGTGCGTTCGACACAGTCCCGCGCGTAGGCCGTGATCGCCGGCTCGAGCGGAACGCGCGGCGAAGCGGCGAGGAAGTGCTGCGGCGAACCGGGGGCGACCGACCACAGGCCGGCCAGCTCGTCCAGAAGGCCGGAGAGTGTGGGCGAGAGATCAGCGGGCGCCTGCTGCTCCTCGAGCTGAACCCGGGCCGAGAGGCGCACGTCGAGGTGGTCGTGGTAGCCCGAATAGGCGATCGTGGTGACGAGGTTGCCGAAATAGTCGGTGAAGGTGGTTTCCTGGTCGGGCCGCGGATCGAACGACAGCGCGGAGGCGATGACCCGCTGCACGCGCGGGATCGAGATCGGCGTCACCCGCACCAGGTGCCGGTCCCCGTGCACCGAGGCGTCGTAGTCGTAGTGCAGTTCGAGCCGGACATCGTAGAGCACGGCCCGCTCCCTCAGACGAAATAGGCGTCGGCGACGAGACCGGCGAGGTTGCCGATCTCCATGCCGAGCCGGTTGAGCCGGGGCGTGGTCATGTCCTCGGGCTCGCTGACCCGCAGCTCGGTATCGAGCGACAAAGCGGCCTTGGCCGCTACCGAAAGGTGCCCGTCCTCGACGCCGCCCGGTAGCCGCTCGAGCTGTTCGTACAGCTCGGCGATCTGGAAACGGACCGAGCGCGGGTTAAGCGGATCGAGGACGAGGAGGTCGATGTAGGAATTGGCTCCGGCGCTCACCGCATAGCGGCGCCGGTGCGTCATCACGCTGTCGCCGATCTCCAGCAGCAGGTCCAGGGCCCCCTCCGGCGCCTCGGCGCGCGTCAGCCAGGCGACCGCTTCCGAGATCTGGATGCCGCGCTCGAGTCGGCGTCCGATCTCGAGGAAGCGCCAGCCGGCGAAGCGGTACATGTTCTCGTGCACAAGACCCGAGAAGCCGGCCAGCTTGCGCAGCAGCACGGTCATGGCGCGGGTCGCGTCGTCGCCCGCCTGCACACGCTGGGTGAACGCGGCCGCCGTCTTGCTGAGGTCGGTCAGCGCGAGCCAGCCGTCGGGAGAGAAACGATCGCGGATCTGGCTGGCGCTCTGCACGGCGCTTTCGATCGCGGCCACCAGTCCGGCGGGAAGGGGACTGGAAGCATCGACGCCGACGCCATCGAGATAGGTGCGGGTGTCCCTGAGCAGGGGCAGGTCCGGGTTCGAGCTCTCGGCGAGGCGGGCATTGTAGGCGCGCAGGATGCGCACAGTCGCCTCGCAGCGCTCGGCATAGCGACCGAGCCAGATCAGGTTGTCGGCGGCCCGGCTGGGCAGGCTTCCGGCAGAAATGCGTACCAGCTTCTCGTCCGCGCTCGGCAGCAGCGTGTCACGCTCTACCGGCTCCCGGCTCACGACCCAGACGTCGGCAGCCTGGCCGCCGCGCTGCATGGCGATGGCGCTCGAGTCCGCGGTCGAACCGATGCGGGCAAAGCCGCCTGGCATGACGGTCCAGCCGTCGCGAGTGCGGGCGACATAGACCCGCAGCGTCATCGGCCGGGGCTCCAGCCGTCCACCCACATAGAGCGGCGTGGTCGACAGGTGGACCTGCTCCTGGCCGACGAACATGCCCCCCTCGATCTCGAGCCGAGCGAGCAAGGCCTCGCGTCTTTCGCGCGGCAGCTCGCCGCCGACGACCGTTCCCTCGGTGTCCTCGATGGCAAGGCCGGTGGCGAAGGCTGAGCCGACCATCATGGTTTCGAAGTTCTCGACGACATGGCGCCGCTCGGCAGCTCCGCCACACCACCAGGTGGCGATCGTGGGCAGTTCCAGCTCGTTCCCCGTCAGGGCGAGGCACAGGTTGGGCATAAAGGCCGCGAAGGCCCGCGTCTCGAGGATGCCGGTGCCCAGCGCGTTGACCATCGAGATGGTGCCCTGGCGCACGGCATCGACGAGCCCGGGCGTGCCGATACGGCTGTCGTAGCGCAGCTCCAGCGGGTCGGCGAAGCTGGCATCCATGCGCCGCCACAGGACGCTGACGGGCTTCAGCCCCGATACGGTCCGTACCATCACCTGGCCGCCGTCCACCACCAGGTCCTCGCCTTCGAGCAGGGCGAAACCGAGGTAGCGGGCGATATAGGCGTGCTCGAAATAGGTCTCGTTGTGCTGGCCCGGCGTCAGGATGCCGACCCGCCCGTCGACGGAGTTCGCGATGCCGTTGAGCGCGTCACGGAAGCCGCGGAAGAAGCGGGCCAGCCGATGCACATGCATCCTGCCGTAGATGTCGGAGAGGGCGCGGGTGGTAGCAACCCGGTTCTCGAGGGCAAAGCCCGCGCCGGACGGGGCCTGCGTGCGATCGCCCAGCACCCACCAGTTGCCATCCGGACCGCGGCCGAGCTCGAAGGCACAGAAGTGCAGGAAGTGACCGCTCGCCGGCTGCGCCCCCACCATGGGCCGCAGGAACTCCGAGTTGCGTGCGATCAGCTCGGGTGGCAGCAGGCCGCGCTGCACCAGCTGGTTGTCGCCATAGATGTCGGCGACGATCGTCTCCAGCAGCTCGGCGCGCTGCGTCAGGCCGCGGGTGATGGTTCGCCACTCGGCTTCGTCGACGATCAGCGGGACGTGGGCCAGCGGCCAGCCGCGCTCCTTGCCGCCGGCGCCGTCGTACTTGCGATAGTAGACACCAGAGTCGCGCAGATACTGGTCCGCGCGCTCGAAGCGGCCCGCCAGGTCGGCCGGCCCCAGTTCATCGAGCGCCCCGATGAGTTGCTCCCAGCCGGGACGCAGTTGCCCGGACGGGTCGAGCATCTCGTCGGGAACACCGGGCAACGGGCGGTAGTCGGCAACGAGGGATGGCCCCCCGTGCGTCTTCGCCTGCTTGTGATTCCGGTTGCTCATGGACTGATAGCGCTAGCGGAAGCGGTCGGAATCGCAAGCGGATTTCGACTGACTGGT
>JAEYZJ010000035.1 GCA_023430705.1 Pseudomonadota bacterium
GGCTTTCATGACCATGCGGCCCGCGCCTATACGAACTTCGCCGAGTATGCCGTGGTCTTCAAGGATTTCGAGCTGGCAGAGCGGCTGCTGACCGAAGGTATCGCGTTCGCTGCGCGGCACGACCTCGATTCCTCGACGCAATACCTGCTCGGCCGGCAGGCGCAGTTGCGCATGGAGCAAGGCAGGCTGCGCGAGGCGGAGACGATCGCCCAGGGAGTGATCAGCATGGAGCGGCTGCCGGTCGTGATGCACCTGCCGGCGTTGACCGTGCTCGGGCGAGTGCAGATGCGAATGAACATGCCGGAGGGGCAGCAGGCCCTGGAGCGGGCGCTCGCCGAGGGCCTGCCGACCGGCGAGCCTCAGCGGATCTTTCCCGTTCGCATCGCGCTGGTCGAGGCGGCATGGCTGAGGCGAGATCTAGAGCCGGCGCGGGCGCAACTGCGTCTTCTCACCGAGATAGAGCTCACCGGGCTCCGGCAGTGGGACCTCGGCGAACTGGCGGCTTGGTGGCGACGCTGCGAGATGCCGGAACCCCTGCCGGTGCCGCTCGACAGGATTCCTCGACCCTGGGCGCTGGAGATGGAAGGCGAGCCGGCCCGGGCCGCCGAGGAATGGACCCGGCGGGGCCTGCCTTATGAGGCAGGACTGGCGCTTCTGCAGGTCGAGCAGGACGGCGGGACGGCGCTGCCCGCGGCCATGTCGATCTTCGAGGCGATCGAGGCGCGGCAGGCGATGCTGCTGGCGCGCAACCGGGCGCAGGCCCTGGGCCTTGCCGTGGAGTTGCCGCGCTTACGGCGCGGGCCGTACGCGAGTTCGCGCCGGCATCCGATGGGTCTCACCGCCAGCGAGCAGCAGGTGCTGCGCCTCATCGCCGAGGGCCGCAGCAACAAGGAGATCGCACGGTACCTGTCGCGTTCGCCGCGCACCATCGAGCATCAGGTCTCAGCCGTCCTGGGCAAATTCAGCGCTGCCAACCGGATCGAGGTGATGCTCCGGCTGCGCACCGAGCCCTGGCTCCTGACCCCCGTCGAGGATGCATAGGCGGCCTCACCCATCCCGCCCGGCGCGAAGTATGGGGGACACGCCCGCCAATCGTGGGCGTTGCTGCCGTCCGGTCTAGGCGGCGGCACCGATTTCTTCCCGGCCGGCGCGGACTAGCCTCCTCCCGCTCATTGTGGAGTGAGGAGGACATCATGACGACTACTCGGAGTGCAGCAGCGCTGCGAGCCATGCGGCCGGCAAGCGGGCCGCGTCATTGGCTGATGCCGCGGCTGAGCGGTCCGGGGGGCTACTACAACATCGGCAATGTGCTGGCGCTGGCGACCGGCGTTGGCCTGCAGTTCACCCACAGCCTCGGGTCTGGGCTGGGCGGGATCGACATCGTCGCCGGGTTCCTTTTCGGCAGCCCGCAGGCGGTGGCCTTCACCGTCGCGTCCGGCATCTACATCTGGAGCGGTGAGGTCTATCACCGTGCTTTCAGGGGAGGGGTGCCGGACCTCGGGCTGACCCGGATGGCAGACCTGCTTTCCGCACTCGGTGCGGTGGCGCTGACGGTCAGCCTCATCTTCATGGGCCAGGTGATCCCAGCGGTGGCGGCCGGCACCCTGTTCGTGCTCGGCAAGCTGGGCAGCGCCATGTTCGGTGACGGTGCCGTGGCGCCGCCGTTCTGGCCGCGCGGCTGGCCCGATCCGTTCCGGGTGATAGTCATCGCTTCGCGGGTGCCGGCGCTTGCGGCGCCTGGTCTCGACCTCATCTACCAGCTGGCCCTCGGTTCTCCACCGGTCGCGCTGGTGCAGCCGGCAGTGCTCATCGTCTGCCAGCTCCTCTGGGCCTGGGCTGACCTGCTCCTCTCCGGATTCGGACGGCGGTCGGTATTGCCCGTGGCGGCAGGCTGAGGCGCGGCATGCGTGGCTACAGCGAACACGCGGGCCGCCTCACGCGGCTCGTCCATGACCGGGAGAACGGCGCTTTCGTCGCCGAGTGCATCCCGCACCCGATCAATGCGACGTCCATGGCAGCCGAGGCACAGCAGGCGCCGGCTGCCGGGCTATCGACGATCCCGACTTCATCTCCAGCATCAGGAGTGGAACATGAACACCCACGTCACGACGATCGAACCGAAGGTGCCACCGGGCCTCGCAACGATGCCGCGCGACGCGCTCGAAGGCATCGAGCACCGGCTGCGGACGGCGCATGCGAACCACCTGGGGTACCCCTATAACCTCACGGGGGCGGCTGCCGTCCCCCCCCGTTTCGGCAACTACCTGATCAACAATCTGGGCGATCCCTATGTTGGCTCGCACTACGCGTCAGAGGTGTGCGATCTCGAGCGCGAGGCGGTGGACTGGCTGATGGACCTCTGGGGCTGTGCCGACCACCAGGACTACTGGGGATCGATCGGGGCGAGCGGAACCGAAGGGAATCTCTGGGCTCTCTACCTTGCCCGGGAGGCCTTCCCCGAAGCCATCGTCGTTTACTCGCGATCGGCGCACTACTCGATCCCCAAGGCGGCGCGCATCCTCAGGATCGGCACGCAGGTGGTCGACTGCACGCCGGGTGGCGAGATCTCGCTGACCGACCTGCGCCGCGTCCTGCTGCGGCTCAGGAGCGCCTTCGTCATCGTCGCGCTCACCTGCGGCACGACGGTCAAGGGCGCCCATGACGACATCGCCGGGGCGCTCGAGGTGCTCGACGACGCTGGCTTTCCTGCGCACAGGCGATACGTCCACGTGGACGGGGCCCTCAATGGCATGGTGCTGCCCTTCCTCGATGGCGTTCCGGACCGACTGCAACCGAGCTTCCGGCACGCGATCAGCTCGATCTCGACCTCGGGGCACAAGATGATCGGCACCACCATGCCGTGTGGCGCGCTTGTCGTGGAGCGCCGCCATGTCGAGCGGGTGGCCTCCGGGATCGCCTACCTGCGATCCAACGACACCACCCTGATGGGGTCACGCAACGGCCATGCCGTGCTGTCCCTCTGGGCCCGCCTCCATGGCCACGGCCACGAGGGGTTCCGGCAGGACGCGGCCCGCTGCGTCGAACGCGCCAGGGGGCTGGCTGCCAGCCTTGCCGACGCGGGTGTTCCGGTGCTGCTCAATCCCTGGTCGCTCACCGTGTTGTTCCCGCAGCCCGACGAAACCATCGTCAAGCGCTACCAGCTGGCCTGCACGGCCGGCGAAGCGCACGCGATCGTCATGCCCAGCGTCACCGACCACCTGCTGGCCCGCTTCCTGACGGACTACCTCAACTGGTGGTCATCGCAGTAGGCGACACGGAGGGCGCCGGTCCAGCCGGCGCCTCTGCTGCTGGCACGTGTTACATTCGTCACAGCCCCCGGAGTTCACCGCTGTCACCATGCTTGCGGCAAGTCGTGACGCGCGCTGTGAGTACGAGGGATCGACGAGGGCATCATGGAAGATACCGAATTCGACCGCCTGATGGGCGCGGTCGGTCCGCAGGACGACGCCATCCTCGCTGTCGTCAAGACACCGGACGGCGCCTATGCCATCCGCTTCGAGGAGATCGACGTGCTGGTGGAGCGGGACATGGACCGCGACCGCATCGCATTGTCGATCGAACTCGGCGTGCCGCGGCCCGCCAATGCGCTTTCGGTCCACGAGACACTGCTGAGCTACAACATGCTCTGGCGCGAGACCGGCGGGGTGCGGATGGCGCTGACCGGGAAGGGCGGCGCGGTGGTCCAGTTCGTCGATCTCACGGGGGCGGAAATCAACGCGGTCGGGATCGCCACCGTTGCGTCCAATCTCGCCAGTCTCAGCAATATCTGGCTGGCGTTCCTCGAGTCCGAGGGCAGCGATGTGAACGCGCCCGAGCCGATCCTGCCCGACACCTTCATCCGCGCCTAAGGAGTCCGTCGATGTCCAACGGAATTACGCTAGGCAAGGGCGCGAGCCTGCAGCAGGTCAGCGACCAGCTCAAGAACCAGTCGAATGAGGATGGCCGCCTGCTGGCGCGCACCAACAAGCACGGCGAAACCGTGCTCTATGCGCGGCCTGCGGCCAAGAATGTCTTCGACAAGATCTCGCATTTCATCGACCGGCAGACGGGTCGCACCGAGCGACGCGAAGAGCGGGCGCGGGAGGCCGTCTACAGCCTAGTGCGGGAGGTCACGGCAAATCGCTCGGAGTTCTCGCCGGGCTTGTTCAGGGAACTCGGCACGGCCATCAAGCATTGGTCGAGCAACAAACAGCTGACCGGCACAGTGCTGTCCCACATCTCGGAAAGCGTACGCAACCTGCCCGGGAAACCTATGCCAAGCGGAGAGACGCTCGGTTCCCTTGGCATTGCCCGCGACAGCGATTTTCTGAGAGAGGCCGCAAATCGCCTGGCTAGAGGTAACGCCGACCTGAAAGAGGTAGCTACTGAGTTGGGCGATGACCTTGTCGACGAGATTCTTGTCCGTAACGAGAAAGACGAGGTCGCCCGCAATGCGTTCGCCATCTCCAACGGTATCCGATTGGTGGACGAAATGAGTGGCGTTATCAGGGACATGCTCGCGAAGCGAGTTCCGCCGGTTACGCTGGACAACGCCGATCTGACAGCTCTGTGCAGAACCGCATTCATCGAGGCAGCCTCCAAGGTCCGGGACGATGGCTTGCTCGAAGGCGTGATCAAGGAAGTTGACCACGGTCTCGATGCGACGGGTAAGGTCAAGGTCAGGGAGATGAACCACATCCAAGTGGGGGGCGAGGAGTATGAGCCGATGCGGCGGCTCGATGCCGGCGCCTTCGGTGAGGTCTACGAGTTCCAGTCAGTCGGGGACCCAGACACCAAGATTGCCGTGAAGTTTACGCTCGGCCTCGACATGAACAGCATCAAGGGCGACGGGCGCGAGTATTCCGAGGCGCTGCGCGCTGCGAGCGAAGAAATCACGATGCACACCAAGGCTTACGGCAGTGGCATCAAGGAAGTCGTTGAGATCAAGGGCCATTTCCGCATGCCCGACGGCAACATCGCGGTTGCGATGGAGATGGCCCCCAATGGTGGCGTCCACCAAATGGGCAAGCTCCTGGCCGAAGCGATTGAGAATCACGTGTTGACCAAGGACGAGGCGAACATCCTGAGCCTGACCATGCTTCGGGACATGACAACGGGTCTTGAGCATATGCACAAGGCCAACACGACCCATCTCGATTTCAAGCCGCCAAACTGCTTCATCGGCGAAGATGGCACGGTCAAACTGGGCGATTTCGGCATGTCGCTGGCTGTCGACACGACCGACAAATCGGGCAAATACGAGAACATCGGCAAGTTGGATTCTCCCCTCTACAAGGCCCCCGAGCTCGTCGAGTCGAAGAAATCCATCGAAACTGCCAACGCCAAGGAAAAGAAGGACATCGCCAGCCGCGTCGCGGACGCCGTAACGCAGCTGAAGGATCTGTTTCCCAAAGGCACGAAAGACACGCTGCTCGCAGCGCTCGCGGCCAACGTCAACGAGAAGGCCGTTGGCGACATCGTCAAGCGCAACGCCGACTACAAGGCCGGTCTGCGCTTCGACAACAAGGTCGATGTGTGGGGCCTCGGCATGACGGGGGTCCAGTTATTCTCCGGAGGCCTTCCATTTGCCCATCTCGGTGGGTTCGACTCGGTTGCCGAAGACCTCCTTGTCGACTACGCGGCCAACCCGAACAACTCGCCACTTTCTGATGCTATTCTGGTAGACGGCAAGCTCGCCCCCAAGCCGGGGTCGGTGGCGACAAAGACCGGCAACGCGCAGATCGACGACCTGCTCACCCGCATGCTGAGGCCAAAGGCAAGCGATCGAGACGGGGCGACCCAACTGCTGCGGCACGCTGCGTTCGACATAGCGGGGGTAGGCAGCGGGCCGGCCAGGAAACTGATCTTGGCCATCAAGAGCCGTAATCCGGTGGAGATTGCGCAGGCGAAGCAGGCGTTGAACCTCGAGATGCAGTTGGTGAAGGTCCCCAAGCAGGCGATCCACGGTTCGACGCTCTCGTCCCCGCCCAAGTTGCTGGTCGAAACGGGCGACACGGTGGGGACCAGCAATTCGATCCCACCCCTGCCGCAGACGCCGACGCCCATAACCGGCAAGACCGGCAGTGACGACGAGAGCAAAGTCTAGCTCCCTGCGGGCGCAGACCGAGAACGGGAGGGCGGTGCCGCGAGGCGCCGCCTTCTTGGTTAGCCCGCCAGCGTGTCACGTCCGGCACAAGCCGCTGGGTCGTGGGGTGTAGAACGGCCTCAGACATGAGGGACAAGAAGTGCGCGACGTGAACCACGCCATCGACAATCTGCGACAGTTGACCAAGCTGCCGTCGCTGGATCTGGATGCGGCGGGCAATCTCACCCTGATCTTCGACGGCACGACACCGCTCAATCTGGCCAAGATTGACGGGAGGACGGTCGAGGTCTGGTCGGAGCTCCAGGGGCTCGGCAGCACCAGCGATGCCGGCACGCTGCTCCGGCTGCTCGAGAGCAATCACCTGGGCGAGGGCACGGGCGCGGCGCGCCTCGCAGTCGCCCCGGGCAGGAGCACTTTCGTGCTGTGCGAGCGCATTGATGTCGAGCCGCTGAGTGACACGCAGTTTGGCGAGCGGATCATAGGCTTTCTCAAATACGTGACCTTCTGGAACTCGGCCGTGGGAGCAAGCTCGACTGCACCACGCAATCCCGCGGCTTCGACCCTCGATACTGGCGACTTCATCATCCGGGGCTGAACCACGGCGTCCACCGACACATCAACTGGGGACTCAGAATGAGTGACATCGGCAATATCGGTTCGCGCGGCATCCAGCAGACCAGTCTCGATCAGGGCGTCAACGCCCCCGGTAAGGTCGGCAACCTCGGTGGCCACAGCGTATCCCAGGCGTCCACTGCGCAGACGCCGGCACGAGGAAGCGGCATCGGCGACAAGATCGCCAACTTCTTCACCAGCACGCTGCCGAACTTCTTCTCCTCGGTCGGGCAGTCGATCTCGAATTTCTTCAGCAAGCTGACCGCGCCGACGCCGCTCCCTCACGTGGAGATGAGCAGCAGCAATCTTTCCAGGGTTTCGGGTGACAAGACGCCGGCCACCTCGGGCGATCTCAAGGCCGTCTACGATGCGATCAAGGAGGAGACCGATGCGATCACCAACCCGGGGACCTTCCTGCGTGGAAAGTCGCCGCACTCCAAGGTGATGGCGGAGAATCTCAAGGAGTTCGCCCAGTCATGGGTGCAGGACGTGCGCGACTCCCTGCCGGAAAGCAAGACGGTCGCGTTCATCAAGGACAGCTTCGAAGACAATAGCCGGTTCGGCCGCGCCCTGCCGAAGGAAACTGCTCCGACCAGCGTTGCTTTCCTGAAGGCGGGTTGGGAACAGCTGTTCGGATCCGACGAGACGACGGCCAAGGAAAAGGCGGGACAGCTGCCGCAGTCGGTGAAGGATCTTATCGCCACGGGGTTCAAGGCGATCGACGACAGCAAGGCACCCGAGCACACCAAACAGACACTCAAGGACAAGTTCGCCGCTGACGTGTTGCTGCGGGGGCTCACTCCGCAACTGCTCATCAACTCCCCGCCGGGCGACACGGTGTCGAGCATGATGGAGCTGAGCAAGATCATCCAGTCGATCGCGAATGGCGTCGATCCGTCGAACAGCGGCAAGGAACCCCTGCTCGGGCAAGTCAGCGACATGCTCGGGAACAGCCACGTCGTGATGCGGGACAACATGATCACGATGCTGCGGGAAGCCGGATCGCAGGGCGTGGCCTATTCGCCAGGGACCAGCACCGACGATGTGAAGGAGCTCACCAGCAGGACCGACATGCCCCCGCTGCCCCCGACGCCCACTCCGTCGCCGACTTCGTCCACCACCCAGATCAGCACCAGCGGACTGGACGAGCACAAGGACTAGCGTCGGCAACGGCAGGGAGACAATAACGCACGTTTGTCGTCCGGTCCCGTCACCCCGCGACCTTGTGGTCGCCGGCTGCCATGTCGATGACGCCGTGGTCGAGCCGGCCCTTGTAGAGCAGGTGCCGGTTCTTCTGCACCCAGGCGAGCACCTCGGCCACCGCGTCGAAGAGCTCGTCCGGGATGGGCTCGTAGAGCTGGGCATCGGCAAAGAGCGCGCGGGCCAGCGGCACATTGTGGAACACCGGAACGCCCGCCTGTTCCGCTTCGCCCCTCAGGTAGTGCGCGTGCAGGTTCCGCCCCTTGGCCGTCACGACCGGTAGCGGTGTGCGCGCGGGCGAGTAGTCGATCACCACCGCGAAATGCGTCGGGTTGACGACCACGGCTGTACCCTTCCGCGCCGCGACCCCGCCGTCGCCCATGGCGAATTCCTGCGCCAGCTGTCGGCGCTTGCCCTTGATGTGCGGGTCACCCTCGCTCTCCTTGTATTCGCGCTTCACCTCTTCCTTGGTCATCATCAGGCTCTTGGTGTGCGTGTGGCGCTGGTAGACGAAGTCGATGAGGGCAACGACGATGAAAGCGAGTCCGGAATAGACGAGCGTGAGCCCGAGCGAGGACACCGTGATCGCGCCCATGCAGGCGAGGCCGCATTCGAGCGAGTTGGAGTAGGGCGCGATCGCATCGCGGATGACGAAGTAGAGCAGGACCGTGAGCACCACGATCTTTGCGAGCGTCTTCAACAGTTCGACGACGCTCTTCATCGAGAAGATGCGCTTGAAGCCGGCCCCCGGGCTGATGCGTTCCCCCTTGGGCATGATCGAGTCGAAGCTGAACAGCGAGCCGATCTGGAAATAGTTGGCCGCAACGCCGGTGAGGATCGCAACGCCCATGATGGGCAGCAGCACCCAGCAGATCTCGATGCTGATGACGGTGACGGCGTTCAGCACATTGGTGGCGAAGTCGGCCTTGGCCAGCGAGGCCATCTGGTCGAACATGGCGATGAAGCGGGCGTTGGTTGCGTCCCAGGTGCCCCAGATGTAGGCGATGACCGAGAACAGCGAGATGGTCATCACCGCGTCCTGGCTCTTGGCGACCTGGCCTTTCTGGCGCGCATCCCGCTCCTTCTTGGGAGTCGGTAACTCGGTCTTTTCGCCGGAGCTCCCTGCCATTCAAGCTCGCCCGGGTGGAGTGGGGATGATCACCTCCGTCACCATGCCGGAGACGAAGCGCATGATCTCGTAGAAGCGGTGCATGAAGGGATCGAACAGCCCGAGCTGGTCGGTCGCGTAGGGGAGCAGGCGCCAGAAGAAGAACACCAGGATCAGGATGGCGAGGATGCTCTTGATCGGCATGGCCAGGATGAAGACCTGCACCTGCGGTGCAAAGCGGCTGACCATCGCGAGGGCGAACTCGGCGAGGAACATGATTCCAACGATCGGCGCGGCGATGATGACGACGATCCGCATGGCAGTGTCCGCGACCCTGAGGACGAGTGCCGGGAACTCATCGGTAAAAACCGGGAATCCGAGTGTCGCCGGCCACAGCAGGTAGGACTGGTAGATCAGGCCGATGATCGGCAGCGCGGCGCCGGAGATGAAGACGTAGGTCAGGAAGGCCTGGCTGAAGAGGATGCCGAGCGGCGAGGTTTCGTGTCCCTGCAGCGGGTCGATCGAGGCGGCAATGGCGGCGCCGCGCTGGTTGTCGATGAGAGCGCCGGCCGACTGCACGGCCCAGAAGATCCAGCCCACCACGTAACCGAGCACGAAGCCGATCGCGAACTCCTTGGCGAAGTAGATGGCAAAGGACGGGATCGTTCGGTCGAATGCATCCACATGCACGAGGTTGATGGGCACGGCGATGACCGCCAGCATCAGGATCGCGGCGACGCGCGCCAGCCGCGGCACGGCGGTAGAGGCGAGCAGCTGCGACGTCGACATGAAGGCGTAGAGCCGCGGCAGCGTCAGCAGCAGCGCAATGATCTCGCGATCAAAGAAGCCGAAATAGAGGCTGGCCACTGCCCTCAGGTCGTTCATGTCATGCTCGGGAATTCCGTGAACAGCCTGTTGGTGAAGTTCACCATCTCCGAGCCGAGCATGCCTGCCATCAGGGCGATGGTCACTGCGACGGCGATCAGCTTGATGGCAAAGGACACGGTCTGCTCCTGCACCTGCGTCAGCGCCTGCAGCAGGCTGACGGCGATGCCCACGACCGACGCGACGATGATCGGGGGCAGCGAGAGGATCAGCACGAGCAGCATGGATTCGGTGAGCTGCTGAAGCGCGATTTCGGGTGACATGCGGGCGGCTCCTTCAGACGTACGTCGTGATCAGGCCGAGGATCAGCCGTGACCAGCCATCGACCATGACGAAGAGGAAGAGCTTGAACGGCAGCGAGATGGTCAACGGACTGACCATCATCATGCCCATGGCGAGGAGGATGTTCGAAACGATGAGGTCGATGGCAATGAACGGCAGGTAGAGCAGGAAGCCGATCTCGAAGGCTTCGCGCAGTTGCGTCACCGTGAAGGCCGGCAGCACCACGATGATGTTGTTGGCATCGAGCCCGCTCGACATCTCGGCCGGCCACAGTGTCCTCGCTGCCTGCAGGAAGAACGCCTTCTCGCGTTCGGCCGCGTGGCGGTTGAGGAAGGTTTCGAGCGGGCCGTGCCCGGCATCATAAGCGGCGGTCAACCCGGCCATCGTGTCGTACTGGAAGTTGCCGGCGGAGAGGATGTTGTAAGTCTCCACGATCACCGGCGCCATGATGTAGCCGGACAGGATGATGGCGAGTGCGTTGAGCGCCATGTTGGGCGGGATGTTCTGCACGCCGATGGCGTTGCGGACGAGCAGGAACACCACCGAAAGCTTGATGAAGCTCGTCGCCACCACCGCGAGAAACGGGAACAGCGCAGCCGCAGCCACGATGAAGATGAGATTGAGCGGATCGACCATTGCTGCCCCCGGGTCTCTCCGCTTTACGGGCTCGACGTCAGGCGGGTGATGCGCACCGCCAGCCGATCGTCGATCCGTACCAGGTCGCCCTGTCCGATCACGTCGCCCCCGGCGCGGATCGTGACTTCGAGCCCGTCGCCAAGCGCCGGCAGCCCGATATCGACCACCGACCCGGCCTGCCACCGCGACAGGGTGCTCACCGGCACCGAGATCTGGGCGATGTCGAAATCCAGGGCGATCCTCAGGCCGGACAGGGACACCGTCTCCGCTGCCTCCGGTGCAGCCACCGTTGAGTTGTTCGCTTCGTCCATGCGTGCCCCCCGGGCTGCGAGCGTAGCCATGTGGCTGCCAAGACAGGTCCAGCCATCGTCTGCCTGTCGAAAATCGTAGACGGCCGCGTCGACCCGCACCGCCAGCCGGCCCGCCTCGCGCTCCGCCAGCACCACCAGAGCTCCCGGTTCGAGCCGGGTGAAGTCGCCGTAGCCGAGCTCCATGCGCCCCAGCGTCGCGAAGGCGGGCAGCACCAGTCGCTCGGCCAGCGGTCCCTCGGCCGGCACCTGGCTGGCGAGGACCTCGCCGAGAATGCCTGTCAGGGTCGCCCGGTCGCAGCCTGCGTCAAAGACGATGGTGCTGCCATCGGCCCGCACGAGCGCGACATCGAACCACTGCAACTGGCTTGCGGCGTGCCCGGGGAAGGCGGATGCGAGTCCCTGCGCAGCAATCACTGCTCCATTCCGTACCGGCTCGGGCAGGGTTGCGAGAATGGTCGCGAACATGCCGTCGAACAGGGCCTGCCGCAGCCCGTCGGGAAGCGTCGCAACATCGGCGGCATCAAGGCCGACGTCGAACATCTGGCGGAATGGAAACTCGCGCACATGCAGATAGGCGGCACCGGCGCCGTCCAGCTGCAGCGAAGCCAGCCAGGCATCGGCCGGGGGCGGAGAGCCGAGGGTGAAGCGCACCGCGCTGCCGTTGTCGCCCAGTGGCAGGCTCTGGCCGGCAAGACCGACGAGCGCATTCCAGAACTCGGCGTTGAACGAACCGGCGGCGAGCTGCGGCAGGAGGGCGGCGAGGGTCACGACGCGTCACCCGATGGGTCGAGCAATCGCGAAAAGGCCGCGAGGCCGTGAGCTGGTGCGCTCGGCTGTGGTTCGGCCTCGAGTACGCGCACGACGCGCTTGGGGAAGCGGGCGTGCAGCCTGTCCGCCAGCGCCTGCGCGGCTTGCAGGAACGACGCATCGGCCGTCTCGCCGGCGCGACTGAGCACCAGGTCGATGCTGCCGGGAGCAAGCGAGATGGTCATGCCGCCGACGCTGCCGCCGAGATCGCCGAGATCGAGCCGCAGGCTCACCGTTCCCGGCAGCCCTTCGATGCCTCGCGCGGTCATTGCCCTTTCCACCCGATCGATGATGGCGTCGAGCCTCCCGCCTTCGACCGCCGTCTCCGGCCGTGTCCCTGCCATGAGGCCGGCCACCGGCAATGACTGCCCGGCCACGGCAAGGACCCTCAGTGCGGCGTCGGGTGCGACTTCTGTACTTGCCTCTTCGTTGCCGAGTGCCTGGGTCAGCCGCCTCGCGAAGGCCTGCTCGCGCTCATCGGCCAGTTCGCGTCCGAGCTCGAAGTCATTCGAGTGCATGTCTCCGAGGCTCGTGTGATTTCGCCCGGTCCGGCGCTCCTGCTCGTCAGCCAGGCTCCGACGCGTGTCGAC
>JAEYZJ010000135.1 GCA_023430705.1 Pseudomonadota bacterium
CTCAGTCACATTTCGTAACCGGGGCCACTATCACCATGTATCGGGTCGCTGTCTTCGTCGGGTCAGTGCGGCCCACTTCCTCCAACCTCAAATTGGCCAAGGCGCTGGAGAAGCTCGCTGCCGGCAAGCTGGCCTTCGACTACATCCGGATCGACAACCTGCCGTTCTACGACGATGCGTCGTGGAACGATCCGCCGCCCGAGGTCATCCGACTGAAGCGCGAAATCGAGGCTGCGGATGCCGTCCTGTTCGTGACGCCCGAGTATAACCGCTCGATACCTGGTCTGCTCAAGAACGCCATCGACTGGCCGTCGCGCCCGTTCGGTGAGAGCGTCTGGACCGACAAGCCTGGCGCCATTGCAGGCGCTACTGGCGGCGTAAGTGGTACGGCTGCTGCTCAGGCCCATCTTCGCTCGGTCCTTCCCGTCATCGGGGTAGCGCTGATGGGACGGCCGGAGATCTACTTCCAGTCCCGTCCGGGCGCGATCGATGACGACTACGACATCACGGACGAGAAGATGCGCTCCAACCTGCTTATCTGGGTCGAGCAGTTCCGCAGGTGGATCGCCCTTTTCGCCGAGCCGCGCGCCCTCGAACAGCAGGCGGTCGCCTGACACTCCACAGAAGCGTCGCATAGGTGGACTACGGCTTCTCTATCCCAGGTTCGCCCCCAGAAACGATGGAGAACAGCGATGCCCACCTTCTTGTTTGCCTACCACGGCGGCAGCACGCCCCGGGACGCGGAAGCACAGGCGGCCGCGCTGGATGCCTGGAATGTATGGCTGGACGGAATAGAGGAAGCGATGCTTGATCTCGGCAACCCCGTAGCCGACACGCGCGTCGTCGCTGCCGATGGCACCGTCTCCGCACCTCCAGCAAGCCCTGTCTCCGGCTACTCCATCATTGAGGCCGAGGACATGGATTCCGCCCTCGAGATGGCTCGGGGCTGCCCTGTCCTTGCTGAGGGCGGCTCAGTGGAGATCGGCGAGCTCATCGAGCTGGCCGACTTCGATGACGAGGACGAAGAGGAGGAGGAAGAGGACGAAAACGAGGAGGATGATGAGGATGAGGACGATGAAGACGGGGAGGACGAGAGCTGAGTTCGTCCTCCGGTGGCGACACCAGTCCTCCATGCAGCTACGACGTGGACTACAGTCTACGTGCGAGAAAGAGGCCCATACGCTTCTCGGCTTCCAGCACGCCCCGCCCTCTCGCGAATGCCTCGGCTATGCGGCCCCGGAAAGCCGCGATCTGATCGTCCGGCGCAGCGTCGCCGGGCGGATACGAAGTCAGCGCCATGAATACGTCTTCGGGCTCGGTGATGCGAAGCCGGCCGGGATTGTTGCGTTCGTCGACGTTGCCAAAGCTGGCCATGAGCAACTCGCGGGCGCGGGCAAAGCCGAAGGCGGCGCCGGCAGGTTCGGTGCCGTCGGTTCCGAATACCGTTGTTAGCGCATTCAGTGCGGCGAGGTTGTCCCGGTCGTTCGTTGTCACGCCGAGCAGGCCCCCCGGCCTCAGCACACGATGCATCTCAGCCAGCGCCGCTTCCTGGTCGCGCACATGGTAGAGCATGTGCATTGCGATGACGCGGTCGAAGCTCGCGTCCGGGAACGGCAGGGAGACCGCGTCGGCCACCACTGCATCGACCGAGGCAAAGGCAAGTCCCCGGCACCGCGCCGTCGCTTCCTCGACCATGTGCCGGGATAGATCGGCCAGCGTCAGTCGCATGCCCGACGGGACGGCCTCGCCTGCCCCCAGCCAGAACCAGCCAGGCCCGCAGCCCACATCGAGCACGTCGAGACCCGAAGCCAGATCCAGGTTGCCCGCGACCCACGGGAACCAGGGATTGTCGTCGTGTGAATAGGCCTGGTGCAGCCGGGCCCGAGCGGCAAGCTTCTCGCTTGTCGCGTAATGCTTGGCGGCACCTTCGGTGATGGATGACGACATGCCGCTCTCCCCCTGACGTGGCCCGAAAGCCTTACCATGGGTGCGACACTTTGTCATAACTCTCGGGTGGCCGGTCGGACTGACGCCGGCTACCAGGACAGCCGCTTCGCCTCTTCCTCGCGTTCCGCGAAGCGTAGCCGAGCCCGTTCGACCCGCTCCCGATTGGCATGGGCCCAGTTACCGATAACGCGTAGCGGCTCCTGCAATTCCTTGCCCATGTCCGTCAGCTCATAGTCGACGCGCGGCGGAATGGATGGCGTCACCGTGCGAGTGACGAAGCCGTCCTTCTCGAGGTCGCGAAGCGTGGACGTCAGCATCTTCTGCGAGACGCCGTCGATGTGCCGTTTGATCTCGGAGAAGCGCTTCGGGCCGTTGCTCAGGAAGCGTACGACGAGGATCGTCCACTTGCTGGAAATTTGCGCCAGCACCTCGTGGACCGGGATCATCGCCCGCGTGCATTCTTCGCGGGAGGGATTGTCGTGACCGTTCGCCGACGCCGGTTCCATCGGGGTAACAAGGTCGTCCATTGGTTCCTCCGTTTAGGAATGGTGCCGTCTTGCGGCGATGAGTGGCGGGTACATACTTAGCGTCAGTTACTGTCAGTGACTAGGTCTCCGACGGTGGCTGCCCCTCAACCTTTCGTCATGAGCAGCAGAAAATGAGCAAGCCCAGCATCGGCATCATCATCTCGAGTACCCGCGAAAGCCGGTTCGGACACCGGCCGGCAGAGTGGATCGGGCGCATCGGCAACGAGCGCGGCGACGCGGACTATCAGTTGGTCGACCTTCGCGACTACCCGCTGCCGCTGTTCGATGCGCCCATGTCTCCCGCCTTCTCGCCCATAGATCACGAGGTCGCACGGCTCTGGGCGGAGAAGGTGGCGGAACTCGACGGCTACGTCTTCGTCACCGCCGAGTACAACCGGTCGATCACCGGGGTGCTCAAGAACGCCCTTGATCACGTCTACAGCGAGCCGAGGCGCAAGCCCGCTGCATTCGTGGGATATGGCGGGGTCGGTGGTGCTCGCGCCATCGAGCAGCTGCGACTGATGCTGATCGAGATGCAGGTGGCGCCCATGCGAAGCGGGGTTCACATCGCAACTGAGCCCTACCTGGGTGTCCTGAAGGAAGGCAAGGACTTCTCCGACTACGACTACCTTCTCACCACCGCCCATACGATGCTGGACGAACTGAGCTGGTGGACGCGCGTTTTGAAGTCTGCGCGCAACGAAGAAGCGCTGCAGCAGGCCGCTTGACGCGTTAACCGTCTCGCCGCCTCGCGATCACGAGTCGGCGACCTTCACTGGCGGAACCGCGGGCCTCGACCCTACGTTATACGGGCAAGCACTCTACAACCGGCGCCGTTCTGGGCCACAGACGACGGAAGGGTGCGCACTGCAAGAGGAGCGTCCAAAATGGCCCTGCCCTACCGATCTCTCGCATTATTCGCTGGCGTCGTTGCCGCCGCGGGGGTTTTCACCGCTTCAGGAGTCAGCGTGACCACGGGAATGGTGGCTGAGGCTGCCGCCAACGCTCCCATCGCCGCAAAGCCGCTCAAGCCGAACTACATCGTAAGGCTGCCAACGGCCAAGGCCGAGGCCCTGAACGTCGCCAAATCCGTCGAAGTTCGGGCACCGGCCGTGGTGATGCCGTCCATAGTGACAGTGGCGCCCCCGGCTTCAGATGCCACCGCCGAACTGACGGTCGCGCCAAAGGCTACATATACCCATCAGGTGATCGCGAGCGGTGCCAACGTGCGCAGCGGACCCAAGAAGAGCTTTCCGCAGGTGTTCACGCTCCAGCATGGTAGCTGGGTGAACGTCAGCGACAACGTGCGGGGC
>JAEYZJ010000142.1 GCA_023430705.1 Pseudomonadota bacterium
GTCGGCTACAACAAGGCCGCGACCCTGATCGAGCGGATGGAGAAGGAAGGCGTCATCTCCGCCGCCAACCACGCCGGCAAGCGCGAGATCCTCGTCGGCAACAACGCCGACGGATATTGAGGACGGCCTCGGCCACCGCCGAAGGGACGCAGCACCGGCGCGGCGGGAACCTTCCCGCTGTTGCCGCAATTGCTGTCTAGAGGCATGCTCTCATCCGGGAGCACCAAGGATAGACGCCAACGATGATCCGCCGCAGTTTTCTCGCCCTTGCCGCCCTGCTTGTCGCCTTCCCGGCGCTGGCGCAGGAACAGGGCTCCGCAGCAGCCAGGCCCCTGACCGACGCCGAGCGGCAGCTGATCACCGAGATCAACGAGCACAACTCGGCCATCCGCACGATGGTCGGCCGGTTCCTCCAGATCGACACGCAGGGCAGCCGCATCGAGGGCACCTTCTTTCTCGAGCGCCCCGGCAAGATCCTCTTCCGCTACAATCCCCCCTCCTCCGAGCAGATCGTCTCGGTCGGCCGCGGCTTCTACGTCGTCGACCGCAAGGAAAAGACCCAGTACGCCTATCCGCAGGACAAGGTGCCGCTGCGTCAGTTCCTCGACAGCAGGATCGACCTGTTCAAGGCCAACATCGTCGCGGTAGCCCAGTCGGACGACTATTTTTCAGTGACCCTGCAGGACGATACGCCGGCCGGCATTGTCCGCGTGGCGCTGGTCTTCGACATCGAGAGCAAGGACTTGAAGCAGTGGACGCTGACGGAGCCTTCGGGATCCGAGCTGACCTTCTCGCTCTATGACGTCGACAGGGACGTGGAGATTCCCAAGTCCTACTTCTACATCGACCCGACGTTCCGCGCCGTTTCCGCCCCCAGGGAGGGCTGATCGGTTTCCGGCTTTACCGGTCGCGGTGACCCCTGCATAAGAAGCGCCGACTGAACCTGGGCGCTTCTCCTCATGCCGACGACTCTTGCCACCTGGAACATCAACTCGGTCCGCCTGCGGCTGCCGCTGGTGCTGGACTTCCTCGCCCAGTACAAGCCCGACATCCTGTGCCTGCAGGAGATCAAGTGCCTGAACGACCAGTTCCCGCGCAAGGAACTGACCGCAGCCGGCTACCCCTACCAGGCGGTGCACGGGCAGAAGGGCTACCACGGCGTCGCCATCGTCTCGAAGTTTCCACTGACCGATATCTCGAGCCGGGTCTTCTGCGAGATCGAGGAGAGCCGCCACGTCTCCGCGCGCGTCGACTTCGGCAAGGGACCGCTGACGGTCCACAACTTCTACATTCCCGCCGGCGGTGACGAGCCGGACGTCGAGATCAATCCCAAGTTCAGGCACAAGATCGGCTTCCTCTCGGAACTGAAGCGCTGGTTCGGCGAGGACCACTTCAGGGAAGGCCAGCTGATCTGCGGCGACTTCAACATCGCCCCGCTGGAGCACGACGTCTGGAGCCACAAGCAGCTGCTGAAGGTGGTGAGCCACACGCCGATGGAGACGGCCGCCCTGAACGAGCTGCTCACCGGCGGCCACGGCTGGGTCGACGTGGTGCGCAAGTACTTCCCGGCGGACCAGAAGCTCTATTCGTGGTGGAGCTACCGCGCCCGCGACTGGGATGCCGCCGACAAGGGCCGCCGTCTCGACCACATCTGGGCGACGGCCGACGTCGCTGCCCACACCACCGGGGCCGAGATCGTGCGGGCCGCCCGCGGCTGGTCGGCCCAGCCGTCGGACCACGTCCCCGTCATCGCCCGCTTCAGCTGAGTGTGATCGAATGGCCCGCACCCTCGTGAGCTCCGGATCCTACCTCGAGCCCGTGATCGGCTTCTCCCGTGCCGTGCGGATGGGCGACGTGGTGGTGGTCGGAGGCACCGCCCCCATCCGGGCGGAGGGCGGCACTGCCGCGGTCGGCGATGCCTACGGGCAGACGAAGCGCTGCCTCGAGATCGTGGAGAAGGCCTTGCAGGATGCCGGGTCACGGCTGGAACACGTGACCCGCACGCGTATCATCCTCACCGATATCTCGCTGTGGAAGCACGCTGCCCGCGCCCATGCCGAGGCCTTCGGCGGCATTCGGCCGGTCACGACCCTGATGCAGGTCAGCGCCTTCGTCGATCCCGAGTGGCTGGTCGAGATCGAGGCCGAAGCGATCGTGCCGGCCGGTCACGCGGACTGAGGGGCGATCGACGCCGCTCAGCTCTTCCGGAAGCGGCCCCGGGCTTCCTCGATGGCGGCGAGATAGCCTGCGAGTTCGCTGCGGATCCGGTCGGCGGCCCGTGCGGCGAGGTCGGGATACTGCGTTGCCAGTTTGAGAAAGGCGGTGCGCGGCACGAACAGCGTTTCCACCGCATCGACCGCCTTGATCGTCACCGGCCGGGACTTGGCCAGCACCAGTGCCATTGCGCCCATCACCGCGCCCACCTCGTGGATCAGGTAGGGGTTGTCTTCGGCGCCGGCCTGCGTGCTCGAGACGGTGCCGGAAACGAGGACATGCGCGCCCTCCGGCACGTCGCCCGCCGCATAGATCACCGTGCCCGGCCGGAACTTCTTGCGCTCCGAGGCGAACGCAAGCAGCCGCCGTTGTTCGGCGTCGCAGATTTCGAAGAAATCCGCGCGTCCCAGGATCGTCGCCGCGTCGTCGAGTTGCATCCCGCCCTTTTTCCCGCACCGCTACCCGAGGGGCAGCGGTACCTGCCCGTCCGGTCGAACGGTCTCCGATATAGAGCATATATGGAGGCGGCAGGAACCCAATTTACCGATGCGACATGGATCCCATGGGATTTATGCACCATCCGGACGAAACCGGCAGGGGCACAGGGAGAACCGGCGCTCGCGCCTACGGCACGAGCCGGTAACCACCCTCCTCGGTGACGAGCAGCCGCGCATTCGAGGGGTCGCGCTCGATCTTCTGGCGCAGCCGGTAGATATGCGTCTCCAGCGTGTGCGTGGTGACGCGGTTGTTGTAGCCCCACACCTCCTTGAGCAGGATTTCCCGCGTGATGGTCTTGGGGCCCTGGCGGTAGAGGTACTTGAGAATCGAGGTTTCCTTGTCGGTCAGCCGCACCTTCTGCCCGTCCGGCGATTCCAGCATCTTGGCCGCCGGCTGGAAGCTGTAGGGCCCGATGGTGAAGACCACATCCTCGCTCTGGTCGTGCTGCCTGAGCGAGGCGCGAATGCGGGCCAGCAGCACCGAGAAGCGGAATGGCTTGGTCACATAGTCGTTGGCGCCCGACTCGAGGCCCAGGATCTCGTCGGCATCGCTGTCCTGCGCCGTGAGCATGATGATCGGGCTCTTGAAGCCCTCGCGGCGCAGAATCTTGACGGCCTCGCGCCCATCCATGTCGGGCAGCCCGACATCGAGCAGCATGAGGTCGACATGGGCGCCCCGCACCTTGGCCAGGGCATCCGACGCCGTCTCCGCCTCGATGAGGTCGAACTCCCGATAAGGGCTCAACTGATCGATGAGCGTCTTGCGCAGGTCGGCGTCGTCGTCAACGATCAGAATTCGCCGTCTATTCATAACCTTACCCCCGAGCCATGGGCTGTGATTCCTGAGTTATGCCGGGCCAATCACGCCTGCCAATCAAAAGGGCGTGACACACCCCAGCGAGCAGAAACGTGATTTGACAGGGGTAAGTTTCATC
>JAEYZJ010000088.1 GCA_023430705.1 Pseudomonadota bacterium
ATGATCCTGGCGATCGGTGGCGATCATGCTCTCGAAGGCCTCGAGCACGCGAACCAGCGTACCGCGCACGTGCAGTGCATTGAGGCGCGCTGCCGCATCCGGGTCGCGGCGTCGGATGGCGTCCAGCAGCGCATGATGTTCCGACTGCACGCGTTCGGCGAAGGCGCGATCGCGGCCGTGCCGGTTCATCAAGCTCTCGCTCAGCCCATAGTAGCGGGCGATGAGGTCGGCCGCCTCGGTGTTCCCACCATGGGTATTGATGAACCGGTGGAAGGCGTGGTTGGCCGCGTCGATCCGACCCCAGTCCATCGTGGCGATGGCGGCATCGTGTTCGGCCTGCAGCGCTTCGAGCTTGCGCACGGAAGACAGGGAGGCCTCGTCGGCGAACTGCCGGGCCATGAACGATTCCAGCGCCTCGCCTATTTCGTGCGCGTGCACGAGCCGGTTGCGATCCAGCATGCGGACGCGGGCCCCGTGATTGGGGATGATCTCGACCAGCCCCTCGCCCTCGAGCTGCTGCAGGGCTTCCCGGACCGGCTGCACGCTGACCCCGAACCGCTCGGCGATTGCCGCCATGCGCAGCCAGCCGCCAAGCGCCACCCGCCCGTTGATGATCTCGCCGCGCAGCAGGTTCGTGACCCGCTGGTAGCTCGTTTCAACTTCATCCCGTGGGCCGGCGCGCCGCCTTGCGCGTGTGACCGGCGTCGTCTCCTGGCTCATGAATTACCTCAGCACAATGTCGCATCGTATACGATGTTGACAGATTTGATACGCTCTTGCATGGTCATATATGTGACCGATGGCGGGCAGTCCACCGGAATACTCCTCGCCGCCCGCCTCCCCACACGAACGATCGGCAGCCCCGCGTACCGACAGCTTCGGCTGCCTGCCGCGCACGCTGCCCCTAGAAAACAAGCGGAGGAACGCCTCCGGCACATCCTGGGAGGATGCATGATCAAGAATCTACTTCTGGCCGCCACCGTCGGCCTCGGCCTCGGCGTCGCCGCCCTGCCCGCACATGCGCAGCAGACGACGCTCGACTTTGCTTCGTGGCAGCTCGAGGAACCCGGGAACGCCGACTGGTGGAAGGCCGTCATCGCGGCATTCGAGGCCGAGAACCCCGACATCAAGATCAATCCCACCTATATCCCTTTCGCTGACTATCTGACCCAGCTGACCATCCGTTTCGCCTCCAACCGGGCGCCAGCGCTGATGCAGATCTCGGAGCAGAACTACGGCGCCTATGCCGCGCAGGGCTGGCTTGCAGGCCTCGACGAGCACATCAAGGGCACGGACATCGAGACCGGCTGGGCGGCTGCCCAGAAGGACCTTGCCTGGGACGGCGAGACGCGCGGCGTGCTCGTCTCCAACGCCGCACTGGTGCTGTTCTATAATTCCAAGCTGCTCGAGGACGCCGGCGTTGCCGTGCCGACCAGCTTCGAGGAGTACCAGGCCGCCGTCGCTGCCCTCACCAAGCCCGATGATGGCATCTTCGGCCTCTCGGCCGTGACCACCGACCACCCGACGGTGGCAGAGGACATGCAGCGCTACATCGGCTACGCCGGCCAGTCCGTGATCAAGGACAACGCCTACAACCTCACCTCACCCGAGGTGGTGGCAGCGGTGGAGACCTACCGCAACGTGGTGGGCAAGAACGCGCCCCTCGGCAACAACTCGGCTGTCGCGCGCCAGCTCTTTGTCGATGGCAGGACCGCCTTCCTCGTTGACGGCCCCTGGGTCTGGACCTGGCTGGAAAAGGCCACGCCAGAAATGCGCCCGAACCTGCACATGGTGAAGACGCCGTGGGAGCCCTCGCAGGCCCCTGGTGGCGTGTCGCTGCACATCGGAGAAGGCCTCGACGAGGCGACTGAGGCCGCGGCCTGGAAGTTCATCGAGGTGGCGAGCCGACCCGAGTGGCAGCGCCAATACCTGATCATGACGGGCCAGCCCTCGGGCCGCGCCGCCTCGGTGCTGACCGAGGAGGACGTGACCGCCTCGCCGCACCTGCAGGTGATCGCTGATGCGGCGGCCGCCGGTGTGCCGCTGTTCCCGACGCACCAGGCTGTCCGCGCCTACTTCAACGAGTACTCGGCGATCATGCGCGGAGCCGCGCTCAAGGTGCTGACGACCGACGCTGCGGTGGCGGACATCATGGCCGAGACCCAGGCCGAACTCGAGCGCGCGGTTCCGCTGAACTAAGCGCCGTCACGGACGCGGCGGCATGCCACCCGGCCGCCGCGTCCAACTTCCTGCATTCCCCATGTATCAGGAGAGGCCGATGACGAACGCGTCCTCGATCGGCACCACTCGGCGCAAGCCGCGGCTGTTCGACATCAACTATCACCGCCGGCAGACCTTGCTCTCTTTCGCGCTCCTCATCCCAGCTGCAGCAGCGGTGCTGCTCCTGATCGTCTATCCGCTCTACCAGGTCGTCGAGATCTCGTTCCGCGACGGCCGGCTGATGAATTTCGCCCGCATGGGCGAACTGCCGCTGGGCGTGGGCAATTACGCGCGCGTGCTGGCCGACCCGATGTTCTGGCGCGCCACGCTCAACTCGACGCTTTATGTCGGGGGCAGTGTCGGTGGCGCTTTCCTGATCGGCCTGGCCACCGCGCTGTTGCTCAACCGGCAGTTGCCCGGCAACCGCATCCTGCGCACCCTGGTGCTCGTCCCCTGGGCGGTGCCGGGCGTTATCGTCGCCATCATGTTCCTGTGGATCCTCGACGGCTCGTTCGGCGTGTTCAACGCGATGCTGCGCTCGGCCGGCCTGCTATCGGGCGAGATGCCCTGGTTCGTCGATTCACGCACCGCCATGGTCGCCGTGATCATTCCGACGATCTGGAAGACCTATCCGCTGATCACCCTGACCCTGCTGGCCGCGTTGCAGTCGATCCCCCGCGAGCTTTACGAAGCCGCCAATGTCGATGGTGCCACCAAGGTCCAGCAGTTTGGCTATATCACCTGGCCGGGCATACAAGGGGCCTCGTTCCTCGTCATCATGATCTCGGCGCTGGGCGTGTTCCGCGACGTCGATATCGTGTTCGCCACCACGCATGGCGGCCCCGCGGGCGCCACCGAGACGCTGGCGCTTTATGTCTACAAGGAAGCCTTCCACTATTTCCGCATGGGCACCGCCACGGCGGTCGGTACGCTGATGATCTGTGCCGCATTCCTGATCGCGGCGACGCTCGCGGCCCTGTCGCGCAACTCGAAGTTCTGAGGGGGCACGAAGATGCAACGCTCCGACAACAAGCCGCTCACGCTTTCGCGCATCCTCGGCTTCCTGGTTCTGGCCGGTTTTGCGCTGGTGACGGTGTTCCCGTTCTACTGGATGGTAATGACGGCGATCATGCCGACGGACACTATCCTGTCGCGCACGCCCTCGATCCTGCCCGACCTCACACGCATGGATTTCTCCGCCTTCGCCGAGATCTTCGACGGGCGGCCGTTCCTCACGTGGATCCTCAACAGCCTGATCGTCGCCTTCGCTTCGACCTTCCTCAGCCTGTTCGTTTCGACGCTGGCCGGCTACTCGCTGTCGCGCTTCTCGAGCCCGCCGCAGCAGGCGCTGGGCGGCGCGCTGCTGATAAGCAAGCTGATCCCGGCGAGCCTGATCCTGATCCCGCTGTTCATCATCTACACCAATATCGGCCTGTTCAACTCGCTGTGGGGCCTCGTCGCGGCCAACATGACAATCGGCGCACCGCTCGCCACATGGCTGATGAAGGGGTTCTTCGACCGCATCCCCCGCGAGTTGGAACAGGCCGCCATGATCGACGGCGCCAGCCAGTTGCAGGCGCTGTGGCTTGTGGTGCTACCGCTCGCCAAACCCGGCATGGCCGCCTCCACCGTCTACCTGGTGCTGACCAGCTGGAGCGAGTTCATCTTCGCCCGCACCCTGGTCGACCGGCCAGAGGTGCAGGTGCTTACCGTCGGCATGCAGAGCTTTGTCGGCGAACAGATGGTCGACTGGTCCATGCTCATGGCCGCCGGCACCATCTCAGTACTTCCCGCGATCGTTCTCTTCGTCTTCCTCGAGCCGTTCCTCGTCTCGGGCATGACCAAGGGCGCGCTCGCCGGCACCTGATCCAAACACAAGGGCAACAAGAGAGCGATGGATCGCAACAGTTTCCGCGGCATTTTCGTCATCGTGACGACGCCGTTCACCGATGACGTCAGGCTGGATGAGGCAGCGCTGGAGTCGACCATGGAATTCTGCCTCAAGGCCGGCGTCCACGGCGTAGTCGCCAATGCGCTGGCCAGCGAAGGGTTCTACCTCACCGAAACCGAGCGCCGGCGCGCCGCCGAGATCGTTGTCGGCAAGGCTAAGGGCAAGGTGCCGGCCATCGTCGCTGTCTCGGCGCCGCACTACCTGCTGGCCGTCGACTACGTGCGCCACGCCGAGAGCATCGGCGCTGACGCCATCATGGCGCTGCCGCCCAGCCTTCATCCCTCGAGCCCGGCCGAGATCAAGGCGCATTACAAGGCGATCGGTGCCGCCACTTCGCTTCCGCTGGTCATCCAGAACGTCTCGGGCCAGGGCGCGACGCCGTTGAGCGCGCCACTGATCGCCGAGTTGGTGAGCGAGATTCCGAACGCGCGCTTCGTGAAGGAAGAATCGGGTTACCCGGCCCAGACAGTCGGCGAGATCATTCGCCTCTGCGGTGACCGGGTCGAAGGCGTCATGGGCGGCAAGGCCGGCAAGACGCTGATGGAGGAAGTCCGCCACGGCGTCGCCGGAACCATGCCGGCCTGCGAGTTCGCAGACGTGCATGTCGCGCTCTGGAACGCCATCGAGGCCGGGGAGCAGGAGCGCGCCCGCTCGATCTTCAACCGCCTGCTGCCGCTGCTCAACCTCGAGCAGGACTACGGCATGCCGTTGATGAAGGAAGTGCTCAAGATGCGCGGCGTCATCCCATCCAGCGCAGTGCGCCAGTCCGGCTTCCGCCCACTTGATGACAATGCCCGGGCCGAGGCAGCCGCCATCATGGACGGCCTTGCTGACCTGATGCTCCCCGAATACGCGCACCGGCGCTGACCCATATTGGCGGCAGCGCCGCCACCACCTTCAGTTCTTGAGAGGCTTGAAATGAACCAGATCGACAAGCAGATCGGCACTGCCGAGAATGCGGTCAACACCTACTCGTCGCCGTCCGAACTGCGGATCACCGACATCCGCATCGCGGTCGTCGCTTCAAACTATGACTACCCCATCATCAAGATCGACACCAACCAGGGCGTCTATGGCCTGGGGGAGGTGCGTGACGCCGGCCACGCGGTCAACGCGCTGCAGTTCAAGTCGATGCTGCTGGGCCAGAGCCCCTGCAACGTCGACATGATCTTCCGCGCCATCAAGCGCTACGGCAACTGGGGCCGCGAGGGCGGCGGCGTCTCGGGCATCGAGATCGCGTTGATGGACCTGATCGGCAAGATCTATGGCGTGCCCTGCTACCAGCTGCTGGGCGGCAAGCACCGTGACAAGGTCCGCCTCTACGGCGACACCCCGACTCCGGACAACCCCACCGCCGAGGACTTCGTCACCGCTGTGAAGGGCCGCCGCGACCGTGGCCTCACCTGGATCAAGTTCGACTTGCGGCCCAGCCTGTTCGAGACCGGCGACAGCCCCCTGATCGGCCATGACGCCCGTCACGAGGTAGAGTTCGCCGACGGCCAGTGGTTCAAGGCCCCGATGGCCGGCCGCGGCGTCAAGCTCACCGACGAGACCGTCGAACGTGCCGCGCATGTCGTCTCCGAGGTCCGCAAGGCCGTCGGCAACGGCATCCAGCTCTGCGTCGACCACTTCGGCGAGAACTACCTGACCTCAGACGAGGTGATCCGCCTAGGCCAGGCGCTCGAGCCCTACAATCTCGCCTGGATGGAAGATCCGGTGTCGCGCTTCGACATCCCGGGCCACAAGAAGGTCGCCGACGCGCTGCTGACCCCGATTGCCGCCGGCGAAGACCTCTACCTCCGCGACGGCTTCCGCGAGGCCATCCAGACCCGCGCCTTCGACATCGTGCATCCCGACCTGCTGACTTCGGGCGGTCTGATGGAAACCAAGCGCATCTCCGACGACGCCGAGGAGCAGGGCATCCCGACGGCGCTGCACTGCGCCGGATCGCCCATCGGGTTCATGGCCAACATCCACACCGCCGCGGCAATCTCGAGCTTCCTGTCGTGCGAACATCACGGCCTCGACCTGCCGTTCTGGGAGAGCCTCGTCACCGGGCTCGACAAGGACTACATGGCCGACGGCTACGTCACCGTGCCGAACAAGCCCGGCCTTGGCGTCGACCTCAACCTCGAGGCAATCGAGGCGAACCTGCGCACCCCGGGCACGATGTTCCTGTCTACCGAGGAGTGGAATACGCCCAAGCTCGGTTTCTGGCGGCCTGACGACCGCTGGCCGGAATAAACTGAGCGGGTCCGGCCTTGCCGGCCGGGCCCGACAGCCATACGGGCTGTGGTGCGATCGTCTCGGGCCGACATGCCCTGAGGCCCTGAGCGAGCCTGGCGCTGCATGGCGGCCCTCCTTGCTAGGCTTGGGCCGCCGATGAACCGCTATCCCCCCGTCGCTCCTTGCCGAAGACCGGAAAGATGCTGGCTTCGCCGTAGCTGATGTGACCCAACCCCCTCAGCGTCGCCATGTCCTCGTCGAGAATGGCGAAATCCACCTCGGCATTCTCGCGCATGTGTTGGGCGCTGGTCGTCTTTGGCAGCGGCAGCAGCCCCAGTTGGAGGCAGTAGCGGATGCACAGCTGTGCGATGCCGACCCCATACTTCCGGGCGAGAGCGTTCAGGTCAGCGCTGCGGAGCGCCGCACCGTGCGCGACGGGCGAATATGCCTCCACGAGAATGCCCTTGGGCTGACAATACTCGATGAGGTCGAACGGGGTGTTGCCGGGGTGAGCGAGTATCTGGTTCACCATGGGTGCGACGCTGCCGTTGTGGATCAGGTTGTCGAGGTCGGCTCGCTCGAAGTTCGATACCCCAATCGCGCGCAGCTTGCCCGCGCTGTGCGCCTCTTCGAGCGCTCGCCAGGCTTCGAGATTTCCTTCGAAGAAATGACCTCCGTCGCGGAACTCCATCCAGGGCTGTGGGCTGTGGATGAGCATGAGGTCGACGTAGTCCAGACCGAGCGCGTCGAGGGAGGCATCGATCCGCCCTACCGCCTCGTCATGGGCCTTGCACTCGGCCGCGAGCTTGGTGGTGACGAACAAGCGGTCCCTGGGAATGCCGGCGAGGCGAAGTCCCTCGCCCACCCCGTGCTCGTTGCCATAGGCCTGGGCGGTGTCGATGTGCCGGTACCCTAGCTCGAGCGCCTGCCGCACGACGGTCGCCGTCTCGGCATCCGGAATACGCCAGGTCCCCAATCCGAGCCGCGGAATCTCCACGCCGTTCGAGAGAGTGAATGTCTGCTCCAGTATCATGTGATGACCTCCACCTGGCGGGCCGGCTCCATGGCAGAGAAGCACGGAGGTGCTGAACGCAAGGCACTCGCCCAACGCCCGGGCAATCTGGACGTTCCACCTGCCCGTCCGGCTCGTCGGCCCGTCTGGGAGAACGACAACCCTAGAGGCGTGGGCTACGGACCTGGCCGTCCTCGCTGCTGTCGAGTATCTCAAGCAGCTCGCTCAGGGCGTCCACGCGCCAGCGCCGGTAGGATCTCGAGGCGCGGGTCCTCCAGCTACAGAGCTTTGGATCGGGCAGGGACGGCTCCGGATCCCCCGTCTCCATGCTTTTCTCGAGCTGCCGGGCCACAGCCTCGCGGA
>JAEYZJ010000212.1 GCA_023430705.1 Pseudomonadota bacterium
CGAGCCAGTTCTGCACGTCCTGGCCGGTGATCACCACGGCCTGGATGGTGTTGGGGTAGAGGTAGAGGTCGGCGACGTTCTTGATCGCCACCGGGCCGACGGGGACGTCGGTGTAGTAGTCCGGGCCGCCGCGGCCGCCGGCCTTGAACGGGGCTGCTGCGGAGAGGAGGGGCAGGCCCTCCCAGTCGGTGCCCTTCTGCATCTGCTCGAGGTACCACTTCTGCGCGATGTTGACGATCTGCACGCTGGGATCGTCGGCGACGAGGGCGAAGTAGGAGTGGAGCGGAGCGGCCGTCTCGCCGACGGCGCGGCGGACATAGGCGAGGGTTTCGTCGTGGTCGTCCTGCGCGGCGGCAAGGACGGTGGGGACGCTCTCGACCAGCGGCTTCACCTTGCCGTCGACGCGCTCGGAGATCGGACGGGCCTCGGAGGTGTGGGAGACGATGGACCAGCTGCCGTCGGCGGACTTTTCGAGCAGCAGGTCGATGAGGCCCATGTGCGAGCCCCAGAAGCCGGCCATCACGGCGGGCTTGCCGGAGAGCGTGCCCTTTTCGAGGTCGGCGCCCGCGATGCCCTCGAAATCCTTCGAGTTGGGGAACACGAGGTGCTGGTGGCCGGTGACGACGACGTCGATGCCGTCGACGGCGGCCAGCTGCAGCGAGGCGTTCTCGCCGATGCCGAGTTCCGGCGCGATGCCGGAATGGGAGAGGGCGATGACGAGGTGGGCGCCTTCCTCGCGGATCTTCGGGACATAGGCCTTGGCCGTCTCGACGATGTCGCGGGTCGCGACCTTGCCGGCGAGGTGGGTGGCGTCCCAGGTCATGATCTGGGGCGGCACGAAGCCGATGAAGCCGAGCCGGATGGTGTGCTTTTCGCCGGCGCCGTCGGTGATCTCCTTTTCGACGATGCGGTAGGGCGGGACCAGGGTGGCGTCACCGAGCGGATCGGCGGCGAGTTCGCCCTTCACGACATTGGCCGAGACGACGGGGAAGCCGGCGGCGGCGATGGCGGCCTCGAGGAACTCGAGCCCGTAGTTGAACTCGTGGTTGCCCAGCGTGCCGGCCTCGTAGCCCAGCGTGTTCATCGCGGCGATGATCGGGTGGGGTTCGTTGGTGAGGCCCTTCTCGTAGGCGATGTAGTCGCCCATCGGGTTGCCCTGGATGACGTCGCCGTTGTCGACGAGGATCGAGTTGCCGGCTTCGGCACGGATCGACTCGATGAGGGCGGCGGTGCGGGCGAGGCCGAGCGTGTCGTTGGGCGCGTCGGCGTAATAGTCGTAGGGGAAGACCGCGACGTGGAGGTCGGTCGTCTCCATGATGCGCAAATGCGCCTGGCCTGCCGCGGCTGCGACGGCGAAGGGGTGGAGGACGACGGCCGCGCCAAGCGTCGCGGACCCTGCGAGGAAGGCGCGGCGGGAAATGCCGTTATGGTAGTTCATGATGAAGTCTCCCTGAGTTCGTCGAAACATCGTCGGGGGGACGGCTGCGACCTGCCGCCTGCCGCACGCGAACGCGTGGCATCTCCTCCTCCGTCAGCGTGACAGCGCGATGACGGATGGCAGGCATCTGATGCTGTTTTTACCAAATGGTCAACGCGGCCGCGGCGGGGCGGAACCCGTTTGCCGCTCTGCGCCTTATTGGTAGAACAGCGTCAATCGGAGAGCACCAGAATGAAGTGGCAGGGGCGCCAGCGCAGCTCGAACATCGAGGATCGCCGCAGCCGGACGGGCGGCATGGGCGGCTTCGGCCGCCCGGGCGGTTTTCGCATCCCCACGGGCGGCCGCATGGGCAGGGCCGGTGGCGGCGGGCTCGGGCTGGTCGGCGTGCTCTTCGTGCTGGGCGTCATCTGGTTCGCGACCGGGCAAAACCCGCTCGACATGCTCACCGGTGGCGGAACCTACGCGCCCACCCAGCAGTATGCGCCGCCGCCCGCCAATGCGGGGCAGGACGATCTTGCCGAGTTCGTGGGCGTGGTGGTGAAGGATACCGAGGACCTCTGGACCGAGGTGTTCAGGCAGAACAACCTGACCTACCGGCCGCCCAAGGTGGTGCTGTTCACCGACGTGACGCAGTCGGGCTGCGGCGTCGCGCAGTCATCGTCGGGGCCGTTCTACTGTCCCAACGACAAGTCGGTCTATATCGACCTCAGCTTCTACGAGCAGCTCAGGCGCCAGTTCGGCGCACCCGGCGACTTCGCGCAGGCCTATGTGATCGCGCATGAGATCGGGCATGCGGTGCAGGACCAGACCGGGGTGCTGCCGCAGTTCAACCGGGCCCGCGGCTCGATGAGCCAGGAGCAGCAGAACGCCTATTCGGTGCGGGTCGAGCTGCAGGCGGACTGCTATGCCGGCGTCTGGGCCAACTATGCGGACCAGCAGAACTACCTCGAGACCGGCGATGCCGAGGAGGCCATCACGGCCGCCAATGCGATCGGCGACGACACGCTGACGCGGGGCCAGGTGAGCGAGCGCAACTTCACGCACGGCACGTCGCAGCAGCGCATGAACTGGCTGAAGCGCGGCATGCAGACCGGCGACGTCGAGAAGTGCGACACGTTCAGCGCGAGCATCTAGGATGGCCGGGAACATCGAGGGACTGCGCGTCGAGACCTTCGCGGACGACGGCGCATTCCCCAACAGCACCCTGCCGCTGCTGCTCTACGAGCAGGCCCTCCTGGCCGGCGCGGCAGGAGCGCAGGAGTTCGAGGCGCTGTTCGAGGCCAATGGCTGGCCGGCGGCGTGGCGGGCTTCGGTCTTTCCGTACCACCACTATCACTCGACGGCGCACGAGGCGCTGGGCGTCGCCTCGGGCTCGGCGCGGCTGATGCTGGGCGGACCGGAGGGCAGGGTGTTCGAGGTGGTGTCGGGAGACGTGATCGTCATTCCCGCAGGCGTCGCGCACCGGCGGCTCGAGTCGAGCGGCGACTTCCTCGTCGTGGGCGCCTATCCGCCGGGGCAGAGCTGGGACCTGCTGCGCGGCGAGCCCGGGGAGCGGCCCATGGCCGACCGGAACATCGCGGGCGTCCAGTTGCCGAAAACCGATCCGGTGGCCGGCGCGGGCGGGCCGCTGCTGCGCCAGTGGCGGCGGGCCTGACCCGCCGCCCCAGGTGGTCGTCCACTGGCCCGGTCCGGGCCGGCGCGGTCAGAACCTGAACAGCAGACCGGTACGGACCGTCGAGGCCGACATCTTCACGTCGTTGGTCAGCTCCGTCGATTCCGGGAGGTGGAGCGTCAGCGGTTCGGTTCCATAGTCGGCGTAGAGGTACTCGGCCTTGAGGCTTACCGACTCGTTGAGGGCGACTTCGAGGCCCGCGCCGACGACGTAGCCCACACGCTCGACCGTGCTGCTCGTCTCGAAGCCGAGCGGGAAGTACTTGCAGTCGCCGTTGGTGGCGCTGGCGGCACAGATCATCGTCGATGTCGACTTCAGGTAGCCGACGCCGGCCGTGAGGTAGGGCAGCACGGAGTCCACCGCATAGCCGATCCGGCCGAGCAGCTGCACCGAGGCTTCGCCCTCGCCCTCGAACCGCATGTACTTGCCGTCCATGACGTGACCGCTGGAGGTGGAGTATGCCGCATCGAGGGCGACGCCGAGCACGAGGCCGCTGTCGAACTGGTAGTTCGCTCCCACCTCGGCGCCGATGATCGCACCCGTGATCTCGGGCGCGATGTCACCCACCTCGGCGCTGCCCCTCTCGTATCCGAGGAGCACGCCGAGATGGGCTCCCGTGAAGTCGCCGGCCGAGGCGTGAGTGGCGGTCAGAGAGGCGAGGAGGGCAAGCGACGCGAGCGCCCGGGTGCCCGGGCGAAGAAAGAAAACAGACATGAAGACCCCTGCAATACATGTGCAGCCGGTTGTGCGGCAGGGGGATTCCTCATGCAACCGCAGCAGGATAACCAAAATGGACTAGGCCATTAGGCGACCCTCCCGGCGCTCTGTTCATTACCTGTTCGCGCTGCCCAAGAAATGACCGGGAAATGACCGTGTGCGCGCCCCGGTCCGGCCGGTTTGGGGGCACAATCGGGCCTAGTCTCACGTGGGCGGATGGCGCTGAAGCGGTCCGCCGGCGCTTCGGCCACGGGGCGTCGCACACAACCCACATGGAAGGGAAATATCCATGAAGAAGCTCATGCTCACCCTTGTCGCCGTCGGCTTTTCCTCCACGGCGTTCGCCCAGGCGGCGGTCACGTTCACGTCGGCGGATGCCGACACCAGCGGCGGCGTGACCCTGGAAGAGGCGCAGGTGGCCTGGCCCGACCTGACCCAGGAAGCGTTCACCGCTGCCGATACCAGCCAGGACGGCCAGCTCGACCAGGCAGAGTTCGACGCGTTCGTGGCGACGCTCCCGGCACAATAACGAGACACAGCCAGGGCTGAGAGGGGCCGTCCCGTGGGGGGCGGCCTCTTCCGTTCCTGCCGTCAGTCGATGGCGCCGAGCGACTGCTGGATGGTAAGGCGCGCCCCGGCGGCGTCGAAATAGGCCTGCCAGAACTGCTCCAGCTTCCCGAGCAGCGCCGGATCGAGGGGCGGACGGCCGGGCTTGCCGCTGCGGCCGACACCGAAGACGCGAATGTCGGCCCCGGCGAGGGCCGGGACCAGTCCGTCCTCACCAAGCCGTGCCAGCAGCCGGTCATTGCGGAGCGAGAAGAAATCCTTGCCGGGGAGGCCGGGCGAGTTCTCGATGAGGTCGGTGAAGAGATAGAACCGGTTGGCCGCCGCGGGCCGCATCTCGGCGGGGGCGGTGCGCGCGATGGTGGCGACGATGTCGGAATAGGGCTGCTCGACGAAGGTCCCGAGCAGGGCCTGCATCTCCTCGACGATCCGGGTGCGCAGGTGCTTGCGGTCGTTGAGCATGACCCCTTCGGTGCAACTGGCGTTGAACAGGTCGTCGAGGAAGCCGCCGCTGCGGCAGACCGGCACGCAGTCGCGGATCAGCGTCTCGCTGCGCACGGCGGCGTCGGTGATGGTGCGCATGACGAAGCGCTCGCCGCCGGACAGCGACTCGAAGACCCGGCTGACACCATCGATGAGGGCCTGACGGTCCATCTCGTCATAGGGGGTCGTGCGATCGACATAGATGACGATGTTCTCGGCCTGCTCGAGGCAGTACCTGTCGGTGCCGGCAGCCCGGGCCGGAAGGCTCGCGAGGGCGAGGACCAGCGCTGCCGGCAGGAGCAGGAGGAGCGCATCCGGGCGAAACGGCATCAGGATGCTTCGTTGGCGGTGGGACGGCGGTAGTCGCGCATGTCACGGACGGTCGAGTCCGCGTCCTGCGGCATGCCGCGCGTGGCGATCGCGTCGGCCGCGTCCGCTTCCTCGGCCATCTGGTCGAGGTCGGTGAGGACGAAGCGGTCGTCGTCGTCGAGCGGGCGGTTGAGCAGGGTCTTGAGTTCGATGACGCGGGCGTTGGCCGTGTTGTAGTTGGCCGAGTAGCCGACAAGGTGCGGGGCGTGCGTGGCGATGATGCGGGCGCGCTGCCTGACATAGGCCGCGTGGATGCGGGCAAGCCGCTTCTCCCCGGCGGCGACAGCACGGTGGGCATGGTCGAAATCGCGATCGGGATCATGCGAGAAGAAGGCGAGCATGAACGCGGTGACGATGCCGCCGAGGTTGATGCAGGCGAGCACCAGCGCGGACGGATCGGAGAGGGCGTGCACCAGCGCGCCGAGCGGGCCGAGGTTCTCGATGTGGCCGCTGACGTTGCCGAGCAGGTCGCCGATGGTGCCGGATTCGCTGGCGAAGGCGGCGCGCGCCACGGTCAGCACGGCAATGATGACGAGGGCGACGATGGTGCCGAGGAGGAAGATGAAGAGGTTCCAGACCACGACGCGGCGGCGCATCTCGGACCAGCTCTGGCGCAGCCCGGAGCCGGCGAAATGGGCAAGGATCAGCAGGAAGGCCGTGGTGCCGAAGGAGGCGGCGTAGGAGACGAAGCCGCTGCTCTGGAGCGCGACATCGAAGAGGAACTTGTTGGCCGGCGCCTCGAGCAGGGCCAGCACGACGCCGATGACAAGCAACAGCTGCGGACGCAGGTGCATCATAGAGATGGGACGGCGCAGCGCGGTCTTGATGCGCTCGTGCTGGGCCTCGTCCTCACGCAGCCGCGCCTCGATGGTCAGATACTGGTGGGAGCGGGGACCGGCCTTCTCGTTGACCGAGAGCATGTCGTTGCCGCGCTGGTCGAGCACGGCCATGTAGCCGGCCCTGGCGCTGGACCGCCGCGCGGTGTTCTCGGCCAGATCCGCAAGGGGGTCCTTGGCTCGAACGTCGGTCATGGTGGCCATCGATCACTCCACACGCGGGCGGGGGAACAGGCCCGCGCACGGATAGATCGTTAACAGCTGGTAAATGCGGTGTGGCCCCCGGGGAACTACCGACGGGGAGCCACCTATCGGGGGAACCGCCTACGTAAGGCGCGCCCCGGCGGGGGTCACTCGCCGGCTTTTACCTGCTCGGGCTTCTGCTCGAGGCCCTTCTGGGCGCGCACGAGGTTGAGGAAGCGGGTGAAGAGGTAGTGGCTGTCGTGCGGGCCGGGGCTCGCCTCGGGGTGGTACTGCACCGAAAAGATCGGCTTGCCCTCGACCTCGAGGCCGGCATTGGAGCCGTCGAAAAGCGAGATGTGGGTCTGCTTGACGTTGGCGGGCAGGCTGTCGGTGTCGACGGCGAAGCCATGGTTCATCGAGGTGATCTCGACCTTGCCGGTGGTCAGGTCCTTGACCGGATGGTTGGCGCCGTGGTGCCCCTGGTGCATCTTTTCGGTCCTGCCGCCGACGGCGAGGCCGAGCAACTGGTGGCCGAGGCAGATGCCGAACATCGGCTTGCCCGTCTCCATCAGCGCCTTGATGGTCGGGACGGCATACTTGCCGGTCGCGGCCGGATCGCCGGGGCCGTTGGAGAGGAAGATGGCGTCCGGGTTGTGCGAGAGCACGTCCTTGGCGGTGGCGGTGGCCGGCACGACGGTGACGCGGGCGCCCTGGTGGGCGAGCTGGCGCAGGATGTTGCGCTTGGCGCCGTAGTCGATGGCCACGACGTGGAACTCGGGATTCTCGAGCCGGCCGTAGCCGCCGGTGCGGGTCCAGGGGGTCTGGTCCCAGTGATAGGTCTGGGCGGTGGTCACTTCCTTGGCGAGGTCGAGGCCCTCGAGGCCGGGGAAGGCCTTGAGCTCGGCCGTGATCGAAGGCTCATGGAAGTAGCCGTCCGGGGCGTGGGCGATGACGCCGTTGGGCATGCCCTTCTCGCGGATGCGGGCGGTGAGGGCGCGGGTGTCGATGCCGGCGATGCCGATGATGTTACGCTTCTTCAGCCAGGCGTCGAGCTTTTCGGCGGCGCGGTAGTTCGAGGGATTGGTGATGTCGGCGCGCAGCACGCAGCCGCGGATGCCCGAGAGGGCCGCCATGTTCACCGTCTCGATGTCCTCGTCGTTGGTGCCGACATTGCCGATGTGCGGGAAGGTGAAGGTGATGATCTGGCCGGCGTAGGAGGGATCGGTGAGAATCTCCTGGTAGCCCGTCATCGCGGTATTGAAGCAGACCTCGCCCGCGGAATGGCCGACGGCACCGATGCCGTGACCTTCGAGGCGGGTGCCGTCATCGAGCAGCAGGAGGGCGGTCGCGGGCTTTTGCTGCCAGCCGGTCATGGCGGGGCTCCAAAGGTTCTGGTCGGTGTCGGTTGAGGGCTCTCCTTAGAAGGGGCCCGGCCCGAGCGCAAGTGGCGCGCGGGGATTATTGCGCTATATGGGGTGCGGCAAAGCGGGGACAAGAAGCGATGGCGATCGATCGCGAGATTGGTGCAGTGTTCGTGCCGGTGAGCGACATCGGCCGGGCAAGGGACTGGTACAGGACGCTCCTCGGGCTCGAGCCGGGCGGCGAAATCCTGTTCGGGCACCTGCATGTGGTGCCCATGCGCGACGGCAGCGGCCTCGTGCTCGACAGCAAGGACTATTCCGGTCCACACGAGCGCAAGCCCGCCTTCCACTTCAATACCAGGGACATCCATGCGGCGCGCGAGCATGCGCTGGCCGTGGGCGCCAGGGAAGTGGGGGAGGTGACCGACGGGATCTTCTTCACCTGCAAGGACCCGGACGGAAATCTGATCATGGTGGCCGATGTGCCGCCTGCACCAAGGAGTTAGCAACATGCGCGAAGCGATCAGCGAAGGCTACAAGGCCGCCCTCAAGGCCGGGGACAAGCGCCGCACCGCGACGCTGCGGGCCGTCAGCGCCGCCATCAAGGACAAGGACATCGAGGCGCGCGGGCAGGGCAAGGGCCCGCTGGGCGAG
This sequence comes from Pseudomonadota bacterium, assembly GCA_023430705.1. Classification (GTDB taxonomy): domain Bacteria; phylum Pseudomonadota; class Alphaproteobacteria; order Rhizobiales; family Devosiaceae; genus Devosia_A. Next base: position 8,278 of record JAEYZJ010000212.1, read on the forward strand.
CAGGATGTGCTGGTGCTGCTGCAGAAGATGGTCAAGCAGCGCGAGGAATCGCTGGGCATCTACGAGAAGGCCGGTCGCGAGGACCTCGCCGTGGTGGAGCGCGAAGAGATCGCGATCCTCAGCGAGTTCCTGCCCCAGGGGCTGAGCGAGGCAGAGGTGGATGCCGCGATCGCCGCGGCGATCACCAAGACCGGGGCACAGGACGCCAAGGACATGGGCAAGGTGGTCGCCTCCCTGAAGGCGGACTTCCCGGGCCGGATCGACTTCGGCAAGGCCTCCGCCAAGATCCGGAGCGCGCTCGGGGCCTGAGGCCCCGGGCCTTCAGGCGACGAGGCGGGGCTCGGGGCCGAGGACGCGGTTCCGGCCGGCGTCCTTGGCCCGATAGAGCAGTTCGTCGGCCGCGCGGATCAGCTCGTCGAAGGTCTCTGCCCTGGGCGAGGTCATGGCGAGCCCGGCGCTGACCGTGGGCGGGCCGTAGCCATCGGGCAGCGGCTCGGTGGCTTCGAGGCGGTGGCGGATGCGTTCGGCAACCGTGTGGGCGGCCGTCGCGTCGATATCGTGCAGCAGCAGGCAGAACTCCTCGCCGCCGATGCGCGCGACGATGTCGCCCGGCCGCAGCGCCGCCGAGAGGATGGCGCCGAACCGCATCAGGATCTCGTCGCCGACGGCGTGGCCGAAGCGGTCGTTGACGGTCTTGAAGTCATCGAGATCGAGCATGATCACGCAGCTGGCGGGGGGCAGGGGCGCGGTGCCGGCAATGCTGAACAGCGCCCGGCGATTGAGCAATCCGGTCAGCGGGTCGGTGAGGGCGAGGCGGCGGTGGCTCTCGGTCACCCGGTGCTGGTGCAGCGCCATGGTGACGGCGCCGGCGGCGGCGAGGGAGGCGAGCAGCGCGATCGAGTTCAGGTCCTCGGCCCAGTTCAGGGGCCGCTCGGTGAGCACCCATTGCCCGCGTGCTGCCAGCACGAGGCCGCAGAGCGCGAAGGTCACGGACGTCGTGCCGTAGACAACGGACTTGGCCACCATGGCAAAGCGCATGTGGGCGCGTTCCACCCAGTGCTGCCGTCCGGCGGCCATGAACAGGCCCGAGGCGACGAGGTTGAGCACGATGGTGCCGAGCCCGCTCAAGCCGGCGCCGAAGAGCACGGCCATCACAGCCGTGGCGGCGAGCCAGGTGACGAGCGCCGCGCGCCAGGGCGTACGGCCCGACGAGAACTGGGCGCTGCCGACATAGATGAAGGCGAAGCCGGCAAGCAGCAGCACGAAGGCGGCGAACAGCATGAGCGGGTCGTACGCCTCGACCCAGCCGTAGAGCACGGAACCCGGCGCGACGAAGCCGAGGCCGAGGCCCCAGCTCAGGAGATAGCGGTCGCGGGTCGAGCCGAGCCAGGTGATGCCGAGCGTCAGCATCAGGGCGGCGGCGGACAGGCCGATACCGATGAGGAGTGAAGTCTGGTCGAGCACGGGCTGCGTCTGGTCCTGCTGCATTTTGAACAGCACCATACCAAAACCATACCATGCTCCGGGCGAAGTCCGCCCGGATGGTAAAGAATGTGGATAACCCGGACGGCGCTACAGGATGGCGCTACAGGGCGGGCCTGGCCAGCGTGCGGTCCTGCTCGCGCCGCTCGAGCCACCACGAGAGGCTCGCGGTCGTGGCGGCGCAGAGGCTCGAGATCACGCCGACGATGGGAATGTCGGCATAGCTGACGCCGGAGCTGATCAGCACCGCGCCGATGGCGGCGCCCGCGGCGATGCCGATGTTGAAGGCGGTGGAGATCAGCGAGGATGCCAGGTTGGGGGCGGTGTGCGCGGCGGTGATGACGCGGGCTTGCAGCGGCGTGGAGAAGGCGAAGCCGAGGATCGAGGTGAGCAGCAGGTTGACCGTCATCCAGACCTGGTCGTGCATGGCGAACAGCATGGTGAAGAAGAAGACGGCCTGCAGCAGCAGCACCGTGACCAGCGTCGGCATCGGCTTCCAGTCGGTGCCGCGACCGCCCAGGTAGATGCCCAGCACCGAGCCGAGCCCCCCGATCAGCAGGTAGATCGGGATGATCTCGGGCGAGATGCCGGTGATCTCCTGCATGATCGGGACCTGGTAGGTGCCGAAGGCGAGCGTGCCGACCATGACGAAGGTGATGGTGAGGTAGCTCAGCCAGACCTGCTGGTGGCGGAGCTCGCGGACCTGGGCGGGCAGGGTGGCGGAGCGCTCCCCGGGAGAGCGCGTGTTGGGCAGCCGGAACACCAGCACGAGCACCGCGACGGCGCCGAGCGCGGCGACGGTGAGGAAGGTGGCGCGCCAGCCGAAGTTGAGCCCGATGGCGCTGCCGCCGGGCAGGCCGAGCAGGTTGGCGATCGTGATGCCGGAGATGAAGAGCGAGAAGGCCGCGCCGCGCCGCTCGGGCGGCACGAGGCTCGCGACCATGACGTTGCCGGCGCCGAAAAAGGTGCCATGGGCGAAGGACGAGAGCAGGCGCGCGACAAGCAGCAGGCCGTAATCCGGGGCGATGGCGCAGAGGAGCTGGGCCACGGTAAACAGCACCATGACGCCGATCAGCACGGTGCGCTGGGAGAGGCGCGCGCTGAGGATGGTGAGGATCGGGCCGCCCACGGCAACGCCGGCCGCGTAGGCCGTGACCAGCAGCCCCGCCACCGGAATCGAGACGCCGAGGTCGTCCGACAGGAGCGGCAGGAGGCCGGAGATGACGAACTCGGCCGAGCCGATGGCAAATGCTGCCAGGGCCAGGGCATAGATGGCGAACGGCATAGAAATCCTCAGACTGTCTCGGCCGCTGCACAGATCATTTCCGCCGCGGCGATGCAAGCTGGGGACGACCGGGCGCGGCGAATGGTGCCTCGCGCCGCAAAATGCGCTAACCTCCCCCGAGGCGGAACACTGGAGGCGGACCCATGGCCATTTCGAGCGACATCCGGAAGCGGTGGGCGTGGATCACGGGGCTGCGAGGGCTGCTGATGCTGCTCGCCGGGATCTACGCGGTGTTCTGGCCCACCGAGGCGCTCGTGGTCCTCGTGCTGCTGGGCGGCGTGCTGCTGCTGGTCGACGGGCTGCTGGGGCTCTGGAGCCTCACCTTCGGCGGCGCCAAGACCGGCAATTTCTGGTTCGACGTCGTGCAGAACGTGCTCGAAATCCTCGTCGGCGTGCTGATTCTGATGTCGCCGTTCGTGGCGACGCTGCTGACGGCGACGGTGCTCGTCTACATGGTGGCCTTCCTGTCGATCTTCGTGGGGGCCATGGAGATCTGGGTGATCGTGCGCGAACGCGAGCTTTATGCGCGGATCTGGCCGGTGCTGCTGGTCGGCGCGGCCTACGTGATCTTCGGCCTCGCGCTGCTGTTCTTCCCGGTCATGGCGGCGCAGGTGTTCGTGGTGGTCGGCGGCGTCCTCGCCATCGTCGTGGCGATCGGGCTGTTCGGCCTCGCCTGGCGGCTCTACCAGTCGGCAAAGAGCGCGATCTGAGGCGTCAGGCGCCGGCCAGCGGGGTGCTGGGCGGGGTCGCGGCGCGCTCGATCTCGGTGTTGAAGGCGGCGCCGAGAACGAGGATCTGGGCGGAGTTGTAGAGCCAGAGCAGCAGGACCACGGCGGCCGACACGGAGCCGAAGGTCGCCTCGTAGTTTCCCCAGTTCTCGACATAGATCGAGAAGACGGCGCCGGCGAGGAGCCAGAGGAGCGAGGCGAGAATCGCGCCCGGCCAGATGAAGCGGAACTTGCGGGGATGGCGGTCGGGGCCCCAGCGATACAGCATGGCGAGGACGAGGGTGCTGAGGACGAGCAGCACCGGCCAGCGGAGTGCGAGCAGGATCAGGTCCTCGCCCGAGGGCCAGGGGAACAGCGCGGGCAGGCCGGCGACCGTCAGCAGCGCCACGACGACGAAGATCGAACCGCCGATGCTGAGGCCGACGGCGTAGAGCACGTTCTTGATGAAGCTGCGGGTCTGCCGCTTGCTGCGCACCCGGGACATGGCGAAGAGCAGGGCGTCGACGCCGCGCGACGTGCTCCAGAGCGTCAGGGGCACGGAGATGAGGAGACCGAGCCCCAGGGTCACCGGAGGCTGGTTGGCGAGGATGCTGAGCTGTTCCGAGACGATATCGCGGGCCACGCCCGGAATGACGTAGTCGAGCGCGTTGACGGTTTCGGCGACGAGCCGCTGGTTGGCGACGATGCCGTAGATCAGCGCGATCGTGGCGATGGCGGGAAAGAACGACAGGAAGCCGAAGAAGGCCGCCGCCGCGCAGCGCGGCGAGTTGTCCGGATCGAGGAAGAAGGACTTCAGCGTCTCGA
>JAEYZJ010000228.1 GCA_023430705.1 Pseudomonadota bacterium
CGAAGTGGGCTCGGTCGCCTTCGACAAGACGGGCACGCTGACGGTCGGTCAGCCGCTGGTCGTTGCTGCCCATGTCCAAGACGAGGAGGCGGAGGCTATCGCCGCCGCACTCGCGCGAGCCAGCAACCACCCGCTGTCACGGGCCCTCGCCACGCATCTCGATCGCGCCGTGATCTTCAAGGGCACCATCCGCGAAGTTCCCGGTCAGGGCGTCGAGGGGATTGCCGACGGGGTCACCTGGCGGCTCGGCAGCCGCGCCTGGTGCGGCCTTGCCAACGATGACGGCTCGGACCTGACCGAAGTCTGGATCAGCGCCGACGGTGTCGCGCGAGGCTGGTACAGGTTCAGCGACATGCCGCGCCGAAGTGCCCGCGAGGGCGTGGCGAAACTGGCGCGCATGGGCCTTCCGGTGCGCCTCATCTCGGGCGACCGGCAGGGTCCCGTGGATGCAATTGCTTCAGATGTCGGCATCTCCTCGGCGACTGGCGGGCTCAACCCCGAACAGAAGTTCGCCGCCGTCTCGGATGGCGCGACGATGATGGTGGGAGACGGCATCAACGATGCGCCGGCGCTGCGCGCTGCCTATGTGTCGATGGCCCCCACCACCGCCGCCGACATCGGGCGCAGCGCCGCCGACTTCGTTTATGCGCCTGACGATCTGGAGGCGGTGCCCTTCGTGATCGCGACGGCGCGGCGCGCGGCGCGGCTGGTGACGCAAAACCTCGCGCTCGCCATAGGCTACAACGTCATCGCGGTGCCGCTCGCCGTGTGCGGGCTCGTCACGCCCCTCGTGGCCGCGGTCGCCATGTCGTCGTCGTCGGTGATTGTCGTGGCGAACGCCCTGCGGCTGCGCATCGGCGGGGCCCCGCGGCCACGGACGGAGGAGGCAATGGCCCGAAGCGAGGTGCATGCATGAGCGGACTGGCCGTGCTCATCCCCATAGCCGTCGTGATGGGGCTCCTGGCGTTGATCGCGTTCCTTTGGGCTGTGCGTTCAGGCCAGTACGAGGATCTCGACGGCGCGAGCGAGCGCATCTTCGAGGAAGACCTGCCACCGCATTGATGCCGCATGGCGCACCGGCGGCCTCCATGTTCGCGTTCCATCCGATTTGATCGAGATCAACGACGGGGGAGCGTCCGACTGCGAGTGCTTGGCCAAGGAGTCCGACATGCCCGACGCGCTGCTAACCCGCCACGCCAAGCCCGTGCCTCGCTACACCAGCTACCCCACGGCGCCGCACTTCCATGCCGGCATCGGCGATGCCGACTACGCGCGCTGGCTCGGCGAAGTGCCCGAAGCGACGGAGTTGTCGCTCTACGTCCACATCCCCTTCTGCGACCGGCTGTGCTGGTTCTGCGGCTGCCACACCAAGCAGGTGCTGCGCTACGACCCGATCGCCGCGTACCTGCCCGCCGTGCATAGCGAGATGGAGACGGTGGCCCGGCTTCTCGACGGACGCGGCAAGGTCACCTCGCTACACCTCGGCGGCGGCTCGCCCTCGATGCTGCGACCCGAGGACCTGAGCGAACTGACCGACAGGGTGCGTCGGCACTTCGATGTGGTTGGGGACTTCGAGTTCAGCCTCGAGATCGACCCGAATGACATGACGCCGGACCGTTACGACGCCTTCGCCGCTGCCGGCGTGAATCGCATCAGCGTCGGCGTGCAGGACTTCGATCCGTTGGTTCAGAAGGCCATCAACCGCTTCCAGAGCCTGGAGCAGACGCGCGAAGTGGTGGAATGCATGCGCCAGCGCGGAATCCAATCGGTCAACCTCGACGTACTCTACGGCCTGCCCCACCAGACGCTGACGACGCTCGGGTCGACCATCGAGCAGGTGCTGACCATGCAGCCCGACCGCATCGCGCTCTTCGGCTACGCCCACGTACCCTGGATGAAGAAGCACCAGCGGCTGATCGACGGCGACGCCCTTCCTGATGCTTCCCAGCGCCTGCTGCAATCGACCACCGCCGCCGCCCGCCTCGAGGCCGCCGGCTATGTCGCCGTGGGCATCGACCACTTCGCGAGGCCCACTGATCCGCTTGCTGTCGCAACCCGTGCCGGACGACTGCGGCGCAACTTCCAAGGCTACACCACCGACCAGGCTCCCGCGCTGATCGGGTTCGGTGCCTCCTCCATCGGGAACCCGCCGCAGGGCTACGTGCAGAACATCACCGCCACCGGCGAGTACATCCGCGCCATCGGCGAGCGGGGGCTCGCCGTGGCGCGCGGCATCGCCGTGGGTCCGGAGGACCGCATGCGCGGCTGGATCATCGAGCGCCTGATGTGCGACTTCGCCGTGTCGGTGGATGAACTCCGCCGCCGCTTCGGCCCGGGCGCCTCGGACGTCGTCACCGAGATGACCTGCGCCGCCGAGGGCGACCTCGACGGCGTCATTGCATTCGACGGACGCACCTTCGCGATTACAGAGACCGGCAGGCCCTACGTCCGCTCGGTCGCATCCGCGTTCGACACCTACCTCTCCTCAGGTGCCGGCAGGCACTCCGTCGCGGTGTAGAGGGCCACTAAGTAAATCCCCTAAGATTCCGACCGGAATTTCGCCCGAACGGGGATCGGCTAGTTTCGCTGCCACCGAACACAAGGGCAGCCGATCATGCACATCCAGCCGAGCTTCAGGGCGACCCCAGTCCGCGACACGCAGCGAGGCGTCGATGACCTGCTGACCGCCATGCAGCCGGCTGCCGTCACCTATTTCCCGACCGACGCTGTCATCTACGCCGAAGGCGACGCGGCCGGGCCGCTCTACCTCGTCGAGTTCGGCATGGTGCGCATCTGCCGGCTCACCGCCGACGGCCGCCGGCTGGTCAGTGCCTTCCATATCGCCGGGGAGGTCT
>JAEYZJ010000281.1 GCA_023430705.1 Pseudomonadota bacterium
CCACCATCCGTTTCTACGAACAGATAGGCCTGATCGGTGCACCGCTCCGCACTGTGGGTAACCAGCGGCGCTACGGCAGGCGGGAGGTAGAGCGGCTCAACTTCATCCGCCACGCGCGCGCACTCGGATTCGAGGTCGATGACATCCGCGAGCTGCTGGAGATGTCTGGCAAGCCGCAGGACTCCTGTCATCAGGCCGACAGCATCGCGCGCAACCACCTGGCCGAGATCGATCGCCGGATCGCCAGCCTCACCGCGCTACGCGGAGAACTCTCCCGCATGGTCGAGGAGTGCCATCACGGACGCATCTGCGATTGCCGCATCATCGAAGTGCTGGCTGATCACAACGAGTGCAGCACCGATTATGTGCATTGACCGGGACTACTCTAGCGTCTCGTGCTTGGCCGCATAGCCGAGGAGCAGTCCGGCAAGGGCGCCCAGTACGACACTGATGACGATGACGATCAGCCCGGGCATCAACCCGCCAACCAGGCGGGCGATAAACGGCTGGTCCGGCGGGGCCGGCCCGAGGAGCGAGGCGACGGGCATCAGCACCAGGGCGATGAAACCGAAGACGAACAGCATGATCGCGCCGAACAGCAGCTTGCTGCCGACGTCCACTGCGAAACTCTCTCGTTGCTCGGGCATGCGCCGTCTCTCCGCCAAGCGCTGTCCCCCCAACGCGCTCAGGAGCTTAACGCGACTGGCGGGGCCGTCAAACGGCGAAGGCTACTGCGCCAGGCGGAAGTTGCGGGCCACCGTGTGGTCGCGCAGGCCCAGTGCCGGCTGCCGCCCGGGAACGAGGGCGTCGATGACCGTCTGTACGTCGTCGATCTCGGTCGCGTCGATCACCACACGCTCGAAGGGCGGCACCAGGCCGCGGCGCTGCTTCTCGTCGAGCTCGAACAGCAGCACCCGTACGTTGCCGCGGCTTTCGCAGGCGACGCACGTCGCCCCGATCTCATGGGCGTGCAGGGGGCGCTCCATGCGGATGATCGCCAATCCCGGCGCCGCCGCGGGGATTGCCGCAGGCGCGTCCGCCACCATCACCGGCACTGGCGCTCCGCGGCGGGCGTATGGACCGGGGGTCGCGGTCATGCCGCACCCCGGTCCGAGCTCGGCGTGTAGTTGAGGATCGGGCCAAGCCAGCGCTCGACCTCTCGTACCGCCATGCCCTTGCGTCTGGCATAGTCCTCGACCTGATCGCGCTCGACCTTGGCCACGCCGAAATAGAAGCTCTCGGGATGGCTGAGGTAGATGCCCGAAACCGACGAGCCCGGCCACATGGCATAACTCTCTGTCAGTTCTACGCCGATCCGCTGCCTGGCGTTGAGCAGGTGGAAGAGCGTCGTCTTCTCGGTGTGGTCCGGCTGCGCCGGATAGCCCGGGGCAGGGCGGATGCCCTTGTAAGGCTCGCCGATCAGCTCGTGCGGCTGGAAGGTCTCCGTCGCCCCGTACCCCCAGAACTCCCTGCGCACCCGCTCGTGCATCAGCTCGGCGAATGCCTCGGCGAACCGGTCCGCCAGGGCCTTGATCAGGATCGAGGAATAGTCGTCGTTGCGCCGCTCGAAACGCTCCGCGATCACATTCTCTTCAAGGCCCGCGGTGACGACGAACCCGCCGATATAGTCCTCGATCCCCTCGGGCGCGACGAAGTCCGCCAACGCCATATGCGGCTTGCCGCTGGTCTTCGACAGCTGCTGGCGCAGGGTGAAGAAGGTCGCGAGTTGATCCTTGCGGTCGGCATCGGTGTAGAGACGGATGTCGTCGCCCACCTGGTTGGCGTGCCAGAAGCCGATCACAGCCTTGGGCCGGAACCAGCTTTTCTGGATCACCTCGCGCAACATCTGCTGGGCGTCGTCCCAGAGCTGCCGCGCCGCCGGACCCTGCTCAGGGTCCTCGAGCAGCGCCGGGTAGCGGCCCTTGAGCTCCCACGCCTGGAAGAAGGGCGTCCAGTCGATGTACTTCGCGATCTCGGCGAGGTCGTAGTTCTCGAACACGCGCGTGCCTAGGAAGCTTGGTCGGGGCGGGACATAGTCATCCCAGTTCGGCCGGAACCTGTTGGCCCGTGCCGCCGCCAGCGTGGTGCGCTGTTTCTCGGCCTCGGACTGCCGATGCTTTTCGGCAAGTCGCTCGTACTCTGCCCTGACGTCCGCCACATAGGTCGGCCGCTGGTCCTGCGACAGCAGCGACGACACCACGCCAACCGCGCGGCTGGCGTCGTGCACGTGAACCGTCGGCCCGCCGTGGTACTGGGGATGGATCTTCACCGCCGTATGCACGCGCGACGTCGTCGCCCCGCCGATCAGCAGCGGAATATCGAAACCTTCGCGCTCCATTTCCGACGCCACATGCACCATCTCGTCGAGCGATGGCGTGATCAGCCCGGAAAGACCGATCACGTCCACCTTCTCGGCCTTGGCCGTCTCGAGGATCTTGGCCGTCGGCACCATCACGCCCAGGTCGATGATCTCGTAGTTGTTGCACGAGAGGACCACGCCGACGATGTTCTTGCCGATGTCGTGCACGTCGCCCTTCACCGTCGCCATCAGGATCTTGCCGGCCGACCTGCGTCCCGTCGCTTCGCCGTTCGCCTGCTTTTCCGCCTCCATGTAGGGGAGCAGGTGCGCCACGGCCTGCTTCATGACGCGCGCCGACTTCACCACCTGCGGCAGGAACATCTTGCCAGCCCCGAACAGGTCCCCGACCACGCTCATTCCGGCCATCAGCGGGCCCTCGATCACATGCAGCGGTCGTGGGGCCTTGAGCCGAGCCTCCTCGGTGTCCTCATCGATGAACTCGGTAATGCCGTTGACGAGCGCATGCGCGATCCGCTCCTCGACAGGCTGCGTCCGCCAGGTCAGGTCCTTGGCCTTCTGTTCGCCGCCCGCCTGGCCCTTGTAGCGCTCCGCCAGCTCAAGCAGCCTCTCGGTCGCGTCGTCGCGCCGGTTGAAGATCACGTCCTCGCAGGCGTCGCGGAGTTCAGGGTCGAGGGTGTCGTACACCGCGAGCTGGCCAGCATTCACGATGCCCATGTCCATGCCCGCCTGGATGGCGCGGTAGAGGAACACAGAGTGCATAGCCTCGCGCACCGGCTCGTTGCCGCGGAACGAGAAGCTGAGGTTACTCACGCCGCCAGAAACATGAGCGTGTGGAAGCGTTTCCCGGATTTTCCTCGTCGCCTCGATGAAGGCGATACCGTAGCCCGCATGCTCCTCGATGCCCGTGGCCACCGCAAAGACGTTGGGGTCGAACACGATGTCCTCGGGCGGGAAGCCGACTTCCTCGGTCAGCAGCCTGTAGGCGCGGGTGCAAATCTCCACCTTGCGCTCGAAGGTGTCGGCCTGCCCCTGCTCGTCGAACGCCATCACCACCACGGCAGCGCCGTATGCACGCACCAGCCGGGCGGTTTCGAGGAACTTCTCGACGCCCTCCTTCATGGAGATGGAGTTGACCAGCGGCTTGCCCTGCACGCATTTGAGCCCTGCCTCGATCACCTCGAACTTCGAGGAATCGATCATCAGCGGCACCCGGGCGATGTCCGGTTCGGCGGCCAGCAGGTTCAGGAACTCGGTCATGACCTTGGCCGAGTCGATAAGGCCCTCGTCCATGTTGATGTCGATGACCTGGGCGCCGTTCTGCACCTGGTCGCGCGCCACTTCGAGTGCTGCCGGGTAGTCCCCGGCCGTGATCAGCTTGCGGAAGCGGGCGGAGCCGGTGACGTTCGTGCGCTCCCCCACGTTCACGAAGGGGATGTCCCTGGTCAGCGTGAACGGCTCGAGTCCGCTCAGCCGCAGGAATGTCGGCACTTCGGGGATCTGGCGCGGCTTGTATTTGCCCACCGCCTCCTTGATCGCCCGGATATGGTCGGGGGTCGAGCCGCAGCAGCCGCCGACGATGTTCAGGAAGCCATCGCGCGCAAACCCCTCGAGCTGTCGGGCCATGTGTTCCGGCGTCTCGTCATATCCGCCGAACTCGTTCGGCAGCCCCGCATTGGGATAGGCGCAGATGAGCGTATCGGCCACATCGCTGAGCTCGGCGATATGGGCGCGCATGGCGTTGGCGCCCAGCGCGCAGTTGAGCCCGATGGTGAAGGGCTTGGCGTGCCGCACCGAGTACCAGAAGGCCGTGGGCGTCTGGCCCGACAGGGTTCGTCCGCTGAGGTCGGTGATCGTGCCCGAGATCATCACCGGTAGCTCGTTGCCGCGCTCCGCAAAGATGCGTTGCGCCGCGAAGATGCCGGCCTTGGTGTTCAGCGTATCGGTGATCGTTTCGAACAGCAGCACGTCCGCGCCGCCGTCGATCAGGCCGTTGATCTGCTCGGAGTAGCCCTTCACGATCTCGTCGAAGCTGATGGCGCGGTGGCCCGGAGAGTTGACGTCCGTCGACATTGAGGCCGTCTTGTTGAGCGGCCCGAGCGCTCCCGCGACGAAGCGCCGCTTGCCGTCCTTCTCGAATGCCAGTTGCGCGGCTTCGCGCGCCAGCCTGGCGCCGGCAACGTTCAGCTCATAGGCAAGCTCCTGCATGCCATAGTCGGCCATCACGATGTCGGTGGACGAGAACGTGTTCGTCTCCACCATGTCGGCGCCAGCCAGGTAGTACTGCAGGTGGATCGCCCGGATATGGTCCGGCTGCGTCAGGCTGAGCAGGTCGTTATTGCCCCGCACATCCTTGTGCCAGTCCTTGAACCGTTCGCCGCGATAGGCCGCCTCATCCAGCTTGAGCTGCTGAATCATCGTTCCCATGGCGCCATCGAGAATGAGGATGCGTTCCCGCGCGGCCGCGGTGAGTGCGGCGCGCACCTCGCCACCGTTGGGCAAGGAATTTCTATCGATCTCAATGGCTTGAGCAGTGGTCATGGCTCGACTTTCCAGCGCGGGTAGCGCCAATATATGACACATCCCGCGTGCTGCCGCTCGCAGGATATAAAGATATCTTTATATGAGTGCTCGCTTGCGGGCAAGAAAGCGTGTTGCGGCAGGATCGCCGGAACTGAAACATCTGCGTGAGAACCGCGTCGCCATGGCAATCCCCATCCTCCTCGTCCCCGGGCTGAACTGTACGGCCGAAATCTATGCCGCGCAGCTTCCCGCGCTGTGGCGCTTCGGCCCCGTCACCGTCGCAAGCCATCTGGCAGGTGCCAGCATGGGCGAGATCGCCGCAGCCATCCTCGCCGACGCCCCGCCGCGCTTCGCGCTCGCCGGGTTTTCGATGGGGGGCTACATCGCCTTCGAAATGCTGCGGCAGGCGAGGGATCGTGTCGTCGCGCTCGCCCTGCTCGATACCTCGGCCCGGCCGGACGCGCCCGAAGCCGCCAACAAGCGCCGCGCCGCCATGACGCTGACGCGGCAGGGAAAGTATGCGCTGGCCGTCAGCCAGTCCTTTCCCAACGCCGTCCATCCCGACCATGCCGGTCATGCTGCCCTCAAGGCGCTGCACATGCGCATGGCGGCCGCCAACGGGCCCGAGACCTACCTGCGCCACCAGCAGGCCATCATCGACCGGCCAGACTCCCGGCCCGACCTCGCGGGAATAGCGGTTCCCACCCTCGTTCTCGTCGGCGACGCCGACGCCATCACCATGCCCGAGGCCGCCCGCGAAATGGCCGACGGGATCGCCGGAGCGAGACTCGTGACCGTCCCCGGAGCCGGTCACCTGACGCTCGCCGAGCAACCCGATGCGGTCACTGCGGCAATGGTGGAATGGCTCGAGGCAACTACTTCCTGATGGCGGTGGAGGCGCCTCCGCCTGGTGGCGGTCGCGCGGTGGCGCGTGCCGGGCCCTGGTTCAGCCTGGCAGGCCAAGCCCCTCACATTTCGTTCAAATTAACCGCACTTCAACCACGATGCGTTTCCCTTGGCACATGCGCGTTCAGCTTTCGCTAAGTGTGCCGCCAAACAGCATGGGTTGATTGACTTGCCTCTCCTCGCTCACGACCTTCGTGCGGCCGCCCGGCTGCTTGTCCTTGCCTCCCTCGTGGCGCCGGTTCTGGCGGCCTGCGGCGGGGCAGGGGGATCCGTTCCTCACATCAAGCGCGCCGCCTTCACTTCCAAGGAGTTCGGCGTCGCGGTGAGCCCGCGCGTAACCAATGCGAAGAACCCGCCCAAGGGTGGCGGCCGCAATCTCGTCGGCAAGCCCTACACCGTGCGCGGCGAGACCTACACACCGCTCGCCGATCCGAGTGGCTACGTCGCCAGCGGCTCCGCATCCTGGTACGGCAACGACTTTCACGGCCGCATGACTGCCAATGGTGAGATCTTCTCCGCCACCGGAATCTCCTGCGCCAGCCCCGTGCTGCCGCTGCCCAGCTATGTGCGCGTCACCAATCTCGACAACGGCCGCTCGGTGGTCTGTCGGGTGAACGATCGTGGGCCGTACCTGCACGGTCGCGTCATGGACATGAGTTACCGCACCGCCGAGATCCTCGGTTACGCGAACAAGGGCATCGGCAACATCCAGGTTCAGTATATCGGTCCGGCGCCGCTCAAGGGCGACGACACGCGCATGCTTCTCGCCAGCGTCGATCGCCTGACCAGCCTGGAGCAGCAGACTACCCGTCTCGCCATGGCTGACCCCGCGGCACCTGTCGCAGTCTCCGGCGGTCGCCTGAGCTTCGGTGATTTCGGCGGCGCCGCGCCGCGGCCCGTCGAGCGAGGCGACCCGCTGGGAGACTTCATCAACCTCTTCGGCTACGCGGAAAGCCCCCGCACCGACACCGATATCGACAGCGCCTTTGCCGCGGCGAATGCCATGGCGACCCGCTCCGCCGCACTTGAGCCATGGATCGCGACCGTCGATGAGGACAAGCGCGCCATCAGGCTCGAACTCGGGGTCTTCACCGACCCGGGCGCGGCCGAAGACGTCGCGCTTCGTTTCGCGTTTCTCGGCGCCGTCGACCAGGAAGCCGTCCGCGTTCCGGGCCGGGACGCGACCCGCCTCATGCTGACTCATCTGAAGCCCGGCGTGGCTCGCGATGACGTGATGGTGCTTGCCCGGGAACTTGGCCTCAAGGACCTCGTGCTCTATTAGTCGATGAGCGGCCGCTCAGGGCCGCGAACGAGGTTGTATCGTGCGGACCGTCAGCCTGAAACTACTCGCCGCCGTCGTCTCCTTCCTCGCAGCGGCGACGCTCGCCTATGGGCAGGATTTCGACACCAAGGCGCAGTTCGCCGTGCTGATGGACTACGAATCCGGCACCATCCTCTTCAACAAGGCCGCTGACGAGAAGCTCGAACCAGCCAGCATGGCCAAGCTGATGACGCTTGCCGTGGTCTTCGACCAGTTGCAGAGCGGCAAGCTCAAGCCCGACGACGAGTTTTTCATTTCCGAGCATGCCTGGCGCGACGGCGGCGCCGCCTCCGGCGGCTCAACCATGTTCGCCGAGCTCAACTCCCGCATCAAGGTGATGGACCTCGTCCGCTCGGTCGTCATCCAGTCCGGCAACGATGCGGCCATCGCGCTCGCCGAAGGCATAGCCGGCAGCGAACTGAGCTTTGCCCAGATGATGAACCAGCTTGGCAAGGAGATCGGGCTCACGGGATCCAACTTCGTGAACTCCACTGGCCTGCCGGACCCCGCCCAGTACTCGACGGCCCGGGATCTCGCCACCGTGGCGCGCTTCATCATTGCGCAGTTCCCGGAATACTACCCGCTCTTCGCCGAGGAGGAGTTCACCTGGAACAAGATCCGGCAGCGCAATCGAAACTCGCTGCTCGAGATCGGCATCGGCGTCGACGGCCTGAAAACCGGTCACACGGAAGCATCGGGGTACGGCGAGGTGGTCTCCACGGCAGCCACCGGCCGTCGCCTGATCGCAGTGCTGCACGGGCTGAAGTCGATGAACGAGCGCACCGAGGAGGCGCGCAAGCTCGTTACCTGGGGTACTCGCGGCTTCGAGCTGATCCCGGTCTATGCCGAAGGCGCCCCGGTTGCCCACGCCGACGTCTACGGTGGAAGCGCTGCGCAGGTGCCGCTCGTCGGTAAGGGCAACATCGATCTCTTTCTGCCCAAGGGCGCGCAGAACTGCCCCACGGCCACCGTGACCTACCGCGCCCCGATCCGGCCACCTGTGAAGAAGGGCGATCAGCTTGCCCAACTCAATGTCATGTGCAACGGCTCTGTGGTACAGGTCACGCCGCTTTACGCCGGCGAAGACGTCGGCGAAGGCGATATCGTCCGCAAGGCATCCGATGCGCTGAAGGAACTCGCGCTCGGCTGGCTCTAGCGGAAACGAAGTCCGGCAGTAGTTCACAGACCATCTGCAGGCTCTTGCGCGAACAAGGAGCGCCGAATGCTCGATGTGCCAGCCCAGCCCGCTGCGCGCTTCATCACTTTTGAGGGCGGCGAGGGGGTGGGAAAATCCACCCAGGTCAAGCGCCTCCTCGTCCGCCTGAACCGCCTCGACATCGAAGCCGTCCGCACCCGTGAGCCGGGCGGCACGCCGAAGGCTGAGGCGGTGCGCTCGTTCATCCTGCAGGGGCGGTCGGAAAGCTGGGGGCCGGGCGCCGAAGCGGTCCTTTTTGCCGCCGCGCGCCATGACCACGTCAACACGCTGATCGCCCCGAGCCTTGCCAGCGGCATGTGGGTGATCTCCGACCGCTTCCATGACTCCACCCGTGCCTACCAGGGCCTGACGGGCGGCGTCGATGACAAGCTCATCCAGGCGCTCGAGGAACTCGCCCTCGATGGCCACCAACCCGACCTGACCTTCGTCCTCGACATGGATCCGGTCGGTGCCTTCGCCCGTGTCGAGACCCGCGAGATCGAGAAGTCCCTGGCTGAAACCGGCGATCGCTTCGAGCGGGAGGACCTCGAGTGGCACCGCCGCCTGCGCCAGGCCTTCCTCGCCATCGCGCGCAACAACCCTGACCGCTGTGTCGTGCTGCCGGCCGGCCAGTCCGCTGACGCGCTCGAAGAGCAGATCTGGAATACGCTGATCGACCGCTTTCCCGAGCTCGAAGCGAGGAAGGCGGGCTGAGTTGGACTACCCGGAACGTGAGCCAGATCAGCTCGAAGGCATTGCTCCCCCCGAGTTCCAGAACGGCGTACTCGGCCATGCCGAGGCGCGGGCCAAGCTCCTCGAGCGTCTTGACGCAGGCCGGCTTCCCGGTGGGATCCTGATCCACGGGCCGCATGGGATCGGTAAGGCGACCCTGGCCTTCGACGTCGCGCGCCGCATCTTCGAGCGCACCGGCGATGAGTCCCCAGAGCACATCGCTGCCCAGGTCGCCGCGGGCGCCTATCCCAACCTGTTCGTCATGCGCAAGGCCCCGCGCGAGACCGGCAAGGGCTACTACACCGCCATCCGCGTCGACGAGGTCCGCCACTTCATCGAGGAAATGCGCATGACGCGCGGCAGGGCCGGGCACCGGATTGCGATCGTCGACCCGATCGACGACTGCAATGCCTCCTCCGCCAACGCGCTGCTGAAGATCCTCGAGGAGCCGCCGGCCGACACGACATTCCTCCTCGTGTCGCATCGGCCGGGTTCGCTCCTGCCGACCATCAAGTCCCGCTGCTTCCAGGTCGCCCTGCGTCCGATAGCGGATGCCGACG
The DNA here is from genome assembly GCA_023430705.1 of Pseudomonadota bacterium. Taxonomy (GTDB): domain Bacteria; phylum Pseudomonadota; class Alphaproteobacteria; order Rhizobiales; family Devosiaceae; genus Devosia_A. The sequence continues at coordinate 9,555 of JAEYZJ010000281.1, forward strand.
TCCGGGCCGTGCTCGAGCATGCCGGATCGGATTCTGCACTGGTTGATCGTGCGGTGACGCTCGCCGGCGGGAAGCCGCGCCGCGGCTTTGAAGCCATGCTGCTGGGGGAGGGCGGCTCGCTCGGGGCGTTGCAGTCCTGGCTGGCGGACCCGGCCGGACCCGCCGCCCAGCGGCTCGCACTGGCAGACCTGCTTGGAGGTGATCGCGCGTCGGCAGAACTGAGATTTGCCCGCGACATCATCGCCGACTGGATTGCCGAAGCCGCGCGCGAAGCGGCCCGGAGCGGTGACCGTGCGCGGCTTGCCTCGGCCAACGAGCTATGGGACAAGGCCCGGCTTTCACTTGCCGAAGCCGACGAGTACAACCTCGACATGCGGCAGACCCTGGTCGCCATTCTCGATGCGATCCGCAAACACCATCAGTTGAGCCTCGCCCCGTCCGCACCATGACCGAGACCTTCTACGTCACCACCGCCATCGCGTATCCCAACGGCGCGCCGCATATCGGACACGCCTACGAGATGATCGCGACCGATGTGATCGCCCGCTGGGCCCGGCTACAGGGGAAGGAGACCTTCTTCCTCACGGGCACGGACGAGCACGGCATCAAGATGGTGCAGACGGCTACGGCCGAGGGCATCACGCCTCGCGAACTGGCGGATCGCAATGCTGCCCGGTTCAAGGAACTCGCGGCGCGCCTGGATGTCTCGAACGACGACTTCATCCGCACGACCGAACCCCGGCACCACGAGGCGAGCCAGGAGATCTGGCGCCAGATGGCCGGGAACAACAACGGCGACATCTACCAGTCCGTCTACAAGGGCTGGTACTCGGTGCGCGACGAAGCCTATTTCGATGAGGACGAGCTGACGGACGGCGAAGGCGGCCGCAAGTTCGCGCCCACCGGCGCCGAGGTGAAATGGGTGGAGGAGGACAGCTACTTCTTCCGCCTCTCGGCCTATCAGGACCGTCTCCTCAAGCTCTATGAGGACGTGCCTGATTTCATCGCGCCCGCCGAGCGGCGCAACGAGATCATCTCGTTCGTGAAGGCGGGCCTGCGCGACGTCTCGATAAGCCGGACCACCTTCGACTGGGGCATCCCAGTTCCGGGTGCGCCGGGCCATGTCATGTACGTCTGGGTCGACGCGCTCACCAACTACATCACGGGCGTCGGCTATCCCGATGCCGAATCTGAGTCATTCCGGAAGTTCTGGCCGGCGAACCTGCATGTCATCGGCAAGGACATCATCCGCTTCCACACCGTCTACTGGCCCGCTTTCCTCATGAGCGCCGGCATCGCGGTGCCGCATCGCGTCTTCGCCCACGGCTTCCTGACCTCCGAAGGCAAGAAGATGTCGAAGTCGCTCGGCAACGTCGTCGATCCGCATGAACAACTGGACCTCTACGGCACCGATCCGGTCCGCTGGTACTGCGTTCGCGAGGTCAGTTTCGGCCAGGATGGCGATTGGGGCAGGGAGAAGTTCATCAACCGCAACAACTCCGACCTCGCCAACAACTTCGGCAACCTCGCCCAGCGTTCGCTGTCGATGATCCAGAAGAACTTCGGCGGCCTGCTGCCCGAAGCCCAGCCGACCCATGCCGACCGGGCCATCGTCGCCGCCGCCGTCGAGGCGATCGGCAGGATGGACCTCGCCATGAAGACGCAGCAGATCCATGACGCCGCCGGCGAACTAGTCTCGCTGCTCAATGCAGCGAACGTCTATTTCGCCGAGCAGGCGCCCTGGGGCCTCAAGGCCGACCTGCCGCGCATGGGAACCATCCTTGCTACGACGGCCGACGTGGTGCGGCGCGCTGCCATCGCGGCGCAACCCTTCGTTCCAGGCTCGGCTGCGCGGTTCCTCGACGCGCTGGCGGTTCCGACCGACGAACGCCTGCTGAGCCATGCACTCGGTGCATCCGGCGTTCCCGCCGGCACGGCCTTGCCGCCGCCGCAACCAGTGTTCAAGAAGTTCGAGATCGACAAGCCGGCAGCGTGAGACCATGCTGATCGACAGCCACTGCCACCTCGACTTCCCCGAACTCGCCGCCGATCGCGAGGGCGTGCTGGCGCGCGCCAGGGCCGCGGGCGTCGATGCCATGGTGACGATCTCCACCCGGGTGAAGCGTTTCGACGAGATCCGGGCCATCGCCGAGGCTCACCCGCAGGTGTGGTGCTCGGTGGGTACCCATCCACATCACGCCGACGAAGAGCTCGATATCTTCGCAGAGGACCTCGTCCTGCTCAGCGAGCACCCCCGGTGCGTCGCCATCGGTGAGGCGGGGCTCGACTACTTCTACGACAATGCGCCGAAGGAGGCCCAGGAGACGGGCCTGCGCCGCCACATCGAGGCGGCCCGGATCACCGGCCTGCCGCTCGTCATCCACTCCCGCTCGGCTGACGAACACATGGGACGCGTCCTCAGGGACGAGATGGGGCAGGGGGCATTTCCCTTCTTGCTCCACTGCTTCACCGGCGGAGTCGACCTGGCCCGAACCGCGCTGGAGCTCGGCGGCTACGTTTCCTTTTCGGGCATCATCACCTTCAAGAACGCCGAGGAGATCCGGGAGGTCGTCCGCTTCGTGCCGGCCGACCGCTACCTGGTCGAGACCGATGCGCCGTACCTGGCACCGGTTCCGCACCGCGGCGCCACCAACGAACCGAGCTTTGTCGCCCACACCGCTGCCAAGGTCGCAGAGGTGCGCGGCATCGACGGCCAGCAGCTGGGGCGCGAGACGACCGAGAACTTTTATCGGCTTTTTTCAAAGGCCAAGGCGTAATGCCTGAAGCAACGCGCATCGTTGCCACGATCATGGGGTGCGGCTCGTCCGGGGGCGTACCGCGGATCGGGGGGCACTGGGGCGTGTGCGATCCGGCGAACCCCAAAAACCGGCGCACCCGCTGCTCGCTGCTGATCGAAGGCTACACCGAGGGCTCGGAACAGCCCACGCGCATCATCGTCGATACCGGCTGCGACCTGCGCGAACAGCTGCTCGCCGCCGAGGTCGATCGCGTCGATGCGGTGCTCTACACCCATGACCACGCCGACCACACCCACGGCATCGATGACCTCAGGGTGCTGGCACTCAACAACCGCCGCCGCGTCGACGTCTATTTCACCGCCGAGGCTGCCAACCGGATCGTCCCCAGCTTCGCCTACTGCTTCACGGCGCCGCCTGGCTCGGGCTATCCCCCGATCCTCAACCAGAACCTCATCGAGGCAGGCGTACCGCTGACGATCGAAGGGCCGGGCGGTTCGATCACCGTACTGCCATTCGCGCAGGAGCACGGCGACATCGTCTCGCTCGGCTTCCGCGTCGGCGGCTTTGCCTATTCCTGTGACCTCAACGGCATTCCCGACGTGTCGCGCAACGCACTCGGCGGGCTCGACACCTGGGTGCTCGACGCGTTGCGGCCGACGCCGCATCCAAGCCACCTGAGCCTGCCTGAAGCCCTGGAACTCGTGGCGGACCTCCGGCCGCGGCATGCGGTCCTCACCAACCTGCACATCGACCTCGACTACGCCCAGACCGACGCCATGACTCCGGACCACGTCCGGCCGGCCTATGACGGGCTGCAGATCGACATCAGCGCCGGCGAGATCATCAGCCCACGCTGACGCTCGCGGCACTACCAAAGCCCACAGGAGACTACCAGGCAATGATCGAAGTCATCGATACCGGCATTGCGCCGTCCAGCGCCCCCATCAACGATTGCGTGCGCGCCGGCAACCATGTCTGGCTCGTCGTGGTGGCCGAGGATCCCACGACCGGTGCGATCGTCGACGGCGACATCGAGGCGCAGACCCGCCAGGCGCTGTCCAACCTCAAGCAGGCCGTGACATCGGCGGGCGGGGCGCTCACCAGCCTCGTACAGGTCCAGGTCTTCCTCATCGACAGTGCCGACGCGCCGGGCATGAACCGCGTCTATGCCGAGTTCTTCGACACCAAGCCCTACCCGATCCGCGCCACGGTTGTCGTCAAGGAACTGCTGGCCAAGGGCCTCCGGATCGAGATCACGGCAACCGCGGTGATCGAGCGCTAGGCTCGCCGTACACACATGGGCGAGCTGCATTCGCCCATGTGTACGCTGGCCGCCGGCTCACCGCGCTTGCTTGCGCTCCCGCAGTTCTTTGCTCAAGCCACCTGTGTTTATCGCTATGGGTGCTCTTCACTACTGTGTAAGGCAATGTTAAGACTTCATCCAGGGTGTGAAGCACAGAGCTGGGGCGATCTAGAAGGTGTTCTGCGAGCGGCGAATCTTCGGACGGCAAAGATGAAGAGCCCATGGCCCCGATTGGCGGATCAACTTGATCGCGTGCCCTCGCAGTGGGGCATGCCAATCATGGTCGTTGGCGGCGCCTTCATCTGGTTCGTGGCGCTCCAGCTGATCCATCTCTAGCCTTTCACTGTATTCCGCGGGCGGCGAGGGGAAGTGAGGCGGCCTCTTCGGTCGGACGATTGTTGGCGGGTGCCCAAAGTCCCCTTGTATCAACGGTAGTCTTGTCAGAGATCGCGGATCGCGGGATGGCGCGGAATTCGCGGTGGTCCACCAACATGAGGATCATGTCGCTGGCCAGTCCTGCATCCTGGTCGCATAGTGCCACATTGCCGGTCTGCGACAGCTCGTCGGGCAGAACTTCAGTATGCGGCTCGACCACCCGCAACTCCACCCGCGATCCCATCAGCTGCAACTCCTTGGCGAGCAGGCCGACGATCTCCACCGCGGGGCTCTCGCGGAAATCGTCCACGTCCGCCTTGTAGCTCAGTCCGAAGCAACCGATGGACTCGACGCCCCCCGCCTTGATGCTCTGGAGCACCTTGCGAACGATCTGCCTCGGCCGCTCGCTGTTGATCCAGCGCGCCTCCCGGATCAGGCGAGCCCTTTCGCCGACTTCGGAGACGATGAACCACGGATCGACCGCGATGCAGTGCCCGCCCACACCCGGGCCGGGCTTCAGGATGTTTACCCGCGGATGGAGGTTGGCGAGCGATATGAGTTCCCACACGTCGATCTGAAGCTGCCCGCATATCTCGGACAGTTCGTTGGCGAACGCGATGTTCACGTCGCGGAACGAGTTCTCCGTGAGCTTGCAGAGTTCGGCCGTCCGCGCGTCGGTCACGGCGCAGTTCCCCGACACGAACGAGCGGTAGAAGGCGCGGCAGGATTCACCGGCCCGCTCGCAGAGACCGCCGATCACGCGGTCGTTCTCGGTGAGTTCGCGCAGGATCTGGCCGGGAAGGACACGTTCGGGACAATGGGCGACCAGAATGTCGCCGTCGCTGCCCTTGCGGGAGCAGGTGAGATCTGGCCGCAGCATCTCGATCCACCGCGCAACAAGCTCGGTGGTCCCCACGGGAACGGTGGATTCCAGGATGACCAACTGTCCCTTAGCAAGCACCGGGGCGATCGCCTGCACGGCGGCGTTCACATAGGCGAGGTCCGGCTTGTACCCGCCGGCGAACGGGGTGGGCACAGCGATGATGTAGACATCGCCGGTGCTCGGCGTGGTTGTGGCGACGATGTTTCCGCTGGCGACCAGGGCAGCAAGGGCTTCGGGCAAGCCGGGCTCGGCGATTGGGCATCGGCCGGCATTGATGTCGGCCACCAGGGTCTCATTGACATCGACGCCTACCACCCGCGCGCCGCTCCTCGCGACGACCACAGCAGTCGGCAAGCCGATATAGCCGAGGCCAATTACGACGCAGGTTGATTCGTTCGACGCGCTGCTCATGGCTGGAATTCCTCTGTCTCTCTGCCGGCGAGAATGTCGGCGATGCGTCGCGACGCCTGTCCGTCCCCATAGGGGTTCATGCGGCGCGCCACGCGGTTGTGTGGTTCCCGGGCCACGAAGACCCGTCCCACGCGATCGATGATCGTGCCCGGGTCGGTACCGACGAGTTCGACGGTGCCGGCCGCGACGGCCTCGGGGCGCTCGGTGACGTTGCGGGTCACAAACACGGGCTTGCCCAGAGACGGGGCTTCTTCCTGTATTCCGCCGCTGTCGGTCAGGATCGCGTGGCTGCGCTGCATCAGGTAGACAAACGGCAGATACTCCAGCGGCTCCACCAGATGGACATGCGGCCTATCCGCAAGCGCACGCCGCACCGGTCCTGAGACATTGGGATTGGGGTGGATTGGATAGATCACCTGCAGGGGATGCTGCAGCGCCAACTCCGAGACCGCAGCACAGATATCAAGCAGGGGCTGTCCGAAATTCTCGCGCCGGTGCCCGGTCACCAGCAGCAGCGGCCGGTCCTGGGCAAGGAAGGAGAACCTGTCTTCGAGCCCGCGAGAGACAGAATGGTCGCTCTCCACCAGATCGGCCATTGCCAGCAGCGCATCGATGACGGTGTTGCCGGTCAGGAACACGGCATCCGGTCGCGCCCCCTCGCGCAGCAGGTTGTCGCGCGTTCCGGCGGTGGGGGCATAGTACTGGTCTGCGATGGCGTCGATCAGCCGGCGGTTGACCTCCTCGGGCCATGGCTGCAGGGGATCGCCCGACCGCAGGCCAGCTTCGACGTGGCCCACCGGGACCTTCTTGTAGAACGCTGCCAGCGCTGCGGCCATCGCGGTCGCCGTGTCGCCATGAACCAGCATGCGGTCCGGTCGCCATTCGTCGAGCACCGCCGAAACCCCCGCCAGCACTGCGGTTGTGACCTGCTCGAGACCTTGGGCGCGGGTCATGATGTCGAGATCGTAGTCGGCTCGAACGTCGAAGAGGTCGAGGACCTGATCGAGCATCTCTCGATGCTGGGCCGTCACGCACACGCGCACCTCGAGCGAGGGCTCGGCGGTCAGCGTGCGGACCAGGGGCAGCATCTTGATGGCCTCCGGCCGCGTGCCGAAGACGACGAGGATCTTTCGCCGCGAAGCCGCTTCGTCAGCCAGGGGAATGCCGTTGGGAGTGGATGCAGTCATCGGACGGTCGACCTCTCGAGCACCAGTGCGAGCCGGCCGGTGTTTCCCTCGCGCGAATAGGCTTCGGTCACGGCCGCCGGGTTGCGTCGCGCGCGACCGTCGAGTTCGTCATAGTCCGCGATCAGCCTGCGAATGGCCGTCGCAAATGAATCCGCGTCGCCGGGCGCGAAGCCGATGTTGGCCCCGGCCGCATCAAGGATGTCGCGACCCTCGCCGTTGATGCCAAAGAGGATCGGGCGCCCGACGGCCAGGTAGTCGAAGACCTTCGAGGGGATCGTCAGGTCAAACACCGCGTCCGACCTCAGGCTGATCAGCAGGGCGGCTGAGCGAGCGAGCTCGCCGAGTGCGGTGTCCTTGCCGACGGCGGGATGAAAGGCCACGCGCTCTGCGACCCTCAGGTCCGCGGCAAGGGCCCGGAGCTCGTCCCTCAAGGCGCCATTGCCCAGGAATTCCAGGGTCCACCCGGCCGCGATCGGGCTCTGGGCGACCTGCGCGAAACCCTTGATGACCGCGTCCAGTGCCTGCGCCCGTCCAAGATTGCCTGCGTAGAGGATCCGCCTTCGGTCAACCGTGGCGGCCGCCCTGCCGGCGACGCCCTCCGGGACGCCGTTGTAGATGACCGATGTTCCCGTCCTCGTGCGGGAGGCGATGTGCCCGGCCATTCTGGAGGACACGCAGGTGATGTGGTCGGCCCGGTCGTAAAGCCACTTTTCCAGCATCTTGCCGACCCTGAAGCCGAAGCCGGTCGCGGACAGCTGGCCCGCAGCCACCGCGGACTCCGGCCAGATGTCGCGCACATCGAACACCAGCGGGCAGCGGTTGAGCCGAGCGAGGAACCAGCCGGACAGCCCAACGAAGAGGGGCGGCGACGTGGCCCAGACGACATCGGGCCGCCAGCGCCCGAACAGGCGCGACAACCCTGCCCAGGCGCTCCGTCGCGTAAAGGACAGGTAGTGCGACACGTAGCGCCAGGTGCCGCCCCCGTCGTGGGAACTGACCGGGACGCGCACAACGCCTCGTCGGCGGTCGTCATCGTGGTCGGCCCGCGCATCCGACTTGTGGGGTTCGGCAGTGATTATCCGCACGTCATGCCCGAGATCGCGGAGCACCGCCGCGGTCTCACCGATCCGGAATGCCGCAGCCGTTATGTCGGGCGGGTAGAACTGCGACACGATCAGAATACGCACAACTCTCCCGCCTCCTCGGGTTCGTTTCAGCACGGCGGCGCTAGGGCGCCGTCGTGACCAGACTCGACGCCTGCATGCCGACGACAGCGCGATACGCCGCCACCGTCTGCCGGACGACCCGGTCGACCCCGTAGCGGTGGCGGGCGTCCTGGGCCATCCGCGCGCGGTCCCAGGCATGTGCCAGAGCGGTGTGCACGACACGCGCGTTGGCGTCGGTCCCTCCCGGCAGGAAAAAACCATTCAGGCCCGGCTCGATCATGTACCGGAGCCCGAACGCCTCAGGTGCCAGTACCGGCAGCCCCCGTGCCTGCGCCTCTGCCACCGCCACGGGCGCCGTCTCCTGAAGTGACTGCTGTACCAGCAGGGCGGATGCATCGAGGAGGGAGATCAGCTCGGGCGTGGTCAGGGTTCCCGGGAACCGGACCCTGTCGTTGAGCCCCTTCGTTGCGACGAACGCCCTGCAAGCCTCGAAGTAGTCGTCCTCAGTGGGTTCGCCGCACATGGACAGGGTAACCGACGGATCATCCGCCATCACCCTGGCCATCAGCTCCAGAACGCCCAGTGTGTTCTTGCGCCGGTTGATGCGACCAACGCTTACAATCCGTCTGAGCCGAGCAGGCGTCGGGTCTGCGCTCGACTTGCCGAAAGCTGGGTCTATTGCATTGGGGATGGGGAAGCGGTTGAGCAGCTCCACATCCGGCAGCACCTCAGTCACGTAGGGGCTGATGACGACGACGTTTCCGATACGTCGCCTGCTGGATACCTCGACCTGGCGCATCAAGGCCGCGAGACCGTGACGCGCGATGGCGCTCCACGGCTTGCTGTGTCCGGCCGCGAGCAAGTCCCGTTCGGCGATCCCGTGAACGGTCAGGATCTGTGGCTTGCCGATGCGTCGCCCCAAACCCGCCAGGCCGTGCAGGTGGACAACATCCGGCTGCAGGTCCGCCACGACGCGCCGGAGCCGCTCCGCTTCCACGTTCCAGTACCTCAGGACGCCGGGGCCCGGTCCCCGCCGCAGGTATAGCGTCCGGCAACCCTGGCTCAGACCTTCCATCTCCCGGGCAGCACCGGGCACGATCAGGGTCAACTCGACGTGCTTGCGCAACTCGGGCAGCAGCGTGTCGATCACACGCTCGACTCCGCCTGTTATCGGCTGCCCGGGTTCGGGGTAGGGGCCCACAAGCGCGACCTTCACCGCGATAT
>JAEYZJ010000329.1 GCA_023430705.1 Pseudomonadota bacterium
CGATGCTGCCGGTCCCGGCGACGACGCTCTCGCTGAACTTGAGGACGAGGTTGGCATTGGTCGCCACCGACCCCGCATCGTCCGCCGGCGTCGAGCCCACCAGCGTCGGCGCGATGGTATCGGGGGGCGCAGGAGCGGCCAGGTTCTCGGTGGTGTGGCCCTTGCCATCGATCGTCGTCACGACGTGACCGCCGTTGCCATCCTCGGCCGTCACCGCAAGCTTCAGGTTGTTGATGGTGAAGCCACCCGCACCGGAGAAGACCTCGGAGCCGAACTCCACGGAGTTCAGGTACTCGTCGTCGCTGACGATCCCCATGCCCTTGAGGGCCTTCAGCACCCCGAGAATATCCACCGTGCCGACCAGCGCATCCTCGCGGGCCACCACCGCCGTGTAGGTGCCGGTGTGATAGACGTCGGCCGTTACCCCGTTGACCTCGCAGGTACCGACCAGCTGGCCGTGGGGCGTGAACTGGCTGCCGTGCAGCCAGATCATCACCTCGTTGGTGACCGTACCGGTGCGTCCGTCAGGCATGCTGTTGAGGAAGATGTCGAACGCCACATTGAATCCGGACGTATTGCCGAAGATGGTGACGTCGACGACCGCCTCGAAGGATTCGAGATCGCCAACCCTGGTCGGGAACGCACCCGAGACGTCCCGGTTGGTACCGCCGCTGAACGGCGTCGCGCCGAAGATCACTTCCGGATAGGCCATGACCGGCGCGAAGGGGTAGCTGGTCAGCGGGAAGGACCAGCTGAACTCCGTGCCCTGTGTCATGTTCGAGGGGTTTGCAACGCTCTGGAGCGTGTAGTCCTTGCCGTGGGTCAGCGCACCCGCGCCCCATGCATTGTTGAGCATGCCCCAGCCGTTGGCCTGGTAGTACTTGGAGGGCCCCCACTGCGTGACGTCACCGGGGGCGGACGTCTCGAGTGCGGCAGCGAAATTGAAGTCCTGCGCCTTCAGTGTTCCAAGCGAGACATCCCTCAGGACAAGACTCTCGGTCTTGCTCAGGTTGATCCTGACGTCGGCGCCGTCCTGGACAGCGAGCGACTTCAACTGGGCAAAGCTCGAGACGGAGTAGCCCTGGAGATCAACCGCATCCCATCCGGACTGGAAACCGACGATCACGTCGGAGCCGTTTCCGCTGGCGATCTGGAAGACATTGGCGCCGGCGCCGCCGACGAGCACGTCGTTTCCGGCCATGCCGTTCAACGTCGCGTTGGCCGTGCCCGCAATGATGAGGTTGTCGAGCGCATTGCCAGCGCCGAAATAGGTGCCGCCACCCTGGAGGAGCAGGTTCTCCACGTTGTCGGGAAGCGTAGCCTTGCCCCAGAACTGCGCGCCGATCGTGTCGATGCCCTCGCTGGAGTACTCGACGACGGAAACGTTCGCACTGAACAGATAATAGATGTCATCGCCGAGGCCGCCGCGCAGCTCGTCGTGCGGCTGACTCCAGAACTTGTCGTTTGCGTTGCCGCCCAGCCTCAGGGTACCGGGCGTCCCAGCCGGGAAGCCCGTCGCCGTTCCCGAGAGCTTGAGCTCGGTCCCAAATGCATTGACGTACATGCGGCAACTCCGTCGTTCCCGCCACGTTCGCAGACCGATCTCGCAGTCTCGTTAGACTTTTGCTTAAAATACAAAGCAACACAATCGACCGAGCCGATTGATGCACAGTTCTGTCGTGTCGAATTGTTCAGTCGACCTGCAGTTCGACTGCCGGATTGTAGTAGACGATACGGCTGCCGGAGGGTTCGAAGCGGAACGGAATCTGGCGCAGGCCGGCGAGGGCCTTGCGCACATCCGCATGCCGGTCGCGCGGGGCATACATCAGCAGGAACCCCCCTGCCCCCGCACCGAGGATCTTGCCGCCCCTCGCGCCCGCCTCCCGCGCCGTATCGTACCAGGCGTCGATGGTCGGATCGCTGATACCGTCCGCGAGGGTCTTCTTGAGCATCCATCCTTCGTGCAGGGCTTCGCCGGCGAAGTCGATGTTGCCCGTGATGAGTTCATCGCGCATCACGTAGCAGAGCTCCACCATGCGCTGCATGGCCTTGTCCTTTGACACCGCCTTGAGTGCCTGATCCTGCTTGTGCAGCAGCTCGGACGCACTGCGTGTCCGGCCGGTGTAGAACATCAGCAGGTTGTCCTGCAGTTGCTTCTGCCTGTCCCTGGGCATGATGACGGGGCTTACCACGACCGAGTCGTCGGACTTGAACTCGATGAGGTTGAAGCCACCATAGGCCGCGGCATACTGGTCCTGCTTGCCGATGGGCGCGCCGCAGCGTTCGATCTCGATCTCGCAGCTGAGCCTGCCCAGGTCGCCGCTTGAACGGTACTTGCCCTTGTAGGCGCTGAGGGCGTTGATGAGGCCGACGGTGAAGGAGCTGGACGACCCGAGCCCGGTGCCAGCCGAAGGAATGTCGGCGATGGTGGTGATCTCGACACCGCCGGTGATGCCTACCTCCGCAAGCGTCGCCTTTACCAGCGGGTGCTGCACGTCGGCGCTGCTCGCCACTTCCTCGGTCCGCGAGTATGCCACACGAACGCCGGTGTCGAACTTCTTGTTAACATTGACGAATACAAACTTGTCGATAGCCGTGCTGAGGACCGCGCCGCCGTGTCGGCGATAGTAGGAGGCCATGTCGCTGCCTCCGCCGGCAAAGCTCATGCGCAACGGCGTCTGACTGATGATCATCGATGGTTCCTGTCGCGGATCACGGTTGCGGGCGGCGCTGGGCGATGATCTGCGCGATGGCCTTGCGCACCTCGTGCTCCGAGGAAACCTCAGTGGCCCAACCCAGTTGGCGCAGCCGGTCGGTCGAGTAGCGGAAGCGGGGGACATCGCCGATCCAACCCCGGCCCTCGGTCCCGTAGGCGATCTCCGGATTCCCGCCGAACAGCTCGCAAACCGTCTCGGCGATCCACCGTACCGTCACCCCGGCATCTCCCGGTCCGATGTTGTAGACCCCGTACCGGCGTTGCGACCGGTCCCGGATGAACAACATGGCGTCGATGAGCGTATCGCAGTGGAGGTAGGGCTTGCGCTGGCTGCCGTTGCCCAGGACCTGCAGTCTTCCGGGGCTCGCAATGAGCTTGTCGATGAAATCGTAGATGACGCCATGGGTCGCGGGGATGCCGACGACATTGGGGAAGCGGAAGATGTTGGCCCTGTCGAGGAACTGCTCGACCGCGGCCCGGATCTGCGCCTCTGAGGCCAGCTTCATGGCGCCGTAGTTCGAAATGGGTTCGAGCGGCGAGCTGTCCTCGTGGATGTCGATGTCGCCCATGTCACCGTAGACGGCACCGGTAGAGGCGAAGTTCAGTTGCCGGATGCCTGCCTCACGCGTCAGTTGCAGGACGGCGAAGGTGGTGAGGAAGGTGTTGCGCAGGTCGATGCGGGGATCCGCCACCCCCGCGGGAATGTCCGAGTTGGCAGCAAGGTGCCAGACCTCGGTGACCGGTCCCCACGAACGCAGCGCTGCCAATCGGGAGCGCATCTGATCGACATCGGAACAGTCTGCCGCGGCTACGGCTACCCGGTCATCCTGCACAAGCGCACCCAGGTTCTCCCGGCTGCCGCGTGAGAAGTCGTCGAGGACGATGACTCTGTCTCCACGATCCACCAGCGTCCGCGCCAGGTTCGCGCCGATGAAACCCGCACCGCCAGTCAGCAGATGGACGTTCGACGAGGAAGTCATTGATGTCGTGCCCCTTTGCCACGCCTTCTACGCGATGACATGTGGTGTACCAAGTACTTCTGCGGCCGTTGGTGAACAACCGAGCCTGGGTGTTCTTGCCTCCCGCCCCGAGTTATCCCCCTCCCGCTGGACCGTCACAGAATGGCTCCGTTTGATCAGACGGGAGACGACGATGCCAGACCGGTTTCAGAACTACGCTGCCAGTCTAGAGGGACCAGCCACAGATGCATTCGACATAACACCGCACGATACCGATGAGCTGGTGGAGGCGACCCGGGCGCTCTATGTGGGCGACCCCGGAGACGTGGCCGTCGAGCTCATCTCGGGCGCTGAGGTCACCTTCTTCAATGTTGCGGCCTCCAGCCTTCTGCCAGTTCGGGTGGTTCGCGTGAAAGCCACCGGCACCACCGCCGACCAGATCCTGGGGTTGGTGTGACATGGCGGCAAGTTCAGCGAGACTAACGCTCTCCCTGCGTCGCCCGACGACGGTAACACCGGTCGGGGGCGAGGGCACCGTGTCGGTCCTGTTCGCGAGGACGGCGGCGACGCTGGCCAGCCAGGCCGGCATCATCCTGATGACGAAGGCGGGCTAAATGGGCATCTACATCGCAGACTACCTGAACGGCCTGCCGCCCGAGGGTTCGGAACTGCCGGAGGTGCGAGGCGCGCTGCACGCGGTGCTGGACCCAAAGCGGGGCGGCAAGCCCGCGCAGCTTCGGCACGTGACCAACCGAGCCGGACTCGCGACTACCTATTCTGCCGGCGTTACGGCGCAGTTTTCCCGCTCCTGGCAGGTGAGCCACGTGCCCATCCGCAAGATCAAGGTGGGCTGGGCCAACTGGGGCGTCGACACCGCGAACACCAAGGGGACGGGCGCCGGTACCGAGGCCGGACCGGGGGGCACGATGACGATCCGCATGTCGGTGGAGTACCCGCGTGGGACGTTCACCCAGCTGACCTTCGACAACGGGGCCACCAGCGGCACAATCGCCGATGGTGCGACTGGCGAAAGCGACGATTTCGATCTCGGCTTCACCATCCCGGCTTTCCGCTGGTTCCGCATCGCCACCCACATTGCCTGCGCAGCCGGTACCTGGAACATCAACCACGCCAACGGCTGCGACCGTGGCCATGGGGACGAGTTCCAGTTCGGTGGCACCGACCTCACCATGTCATCGACCGTCGCCGGCTCGGGAACGACAGCGGCGGCGCTGCCGCTCTACGTCCTGTCCCAGTCCGACCTCGGGGTCTGGGGGATGATCGGCGACAGCATCCTCACCTCCCTGGGCGAGGACAGCTTTCCCGATCCCTCGGGTGCCAGGGGGATTCTCGCTCGCGCACTGGCCAATCTCGGCCCATGCGTGAACTACGGGGCGGCAGGGGACGCGGCCCAGTACTTCGTCGCTTCCCACAGCAAGCGCATCGCGGCCCTGCAGCGGGCCGGGGTGACACGGATGATAGACGAGTACGGCATCAACGACTTCACCATCGGCCGGACGTCCGCGCAGGTGCTGGCCGACAAGGCCACCATCCGGGGCTACCTGACGGGGGTTCCGTGGTTCGAGTGCACGACCACCCCCAAGACAACGGGTACCTTTGCGACCGCCGCGGGCCAGACGATCTGGAGCGCCGGGGGCAACACGCAACGGGTGACTCACAACAATGCCGTGCGAGCCGGCATCGCCGGTGCCGAGGGTTTCGTCGACATCGCCTCGGTGGTCGAAACCAGCACCTCGGTCGAGAACAACCCGACCAAGGATGGGGGGGTCTGGCTTCCCTATCTCACCGGCGACGGCACGCACCAGACGGTGGGATGCTCGCTGCGTGTGCAGCCGCTGGTTGCAAACGCACTCGCCGCATGCGGTAGCTAGGCAGCCCCCGACCTCCCGCCGGATTAACTCCCGGCGGGAGCAGAGCTTGTCATGGGGCGGTATACCCCTTTACGACTTGATGGACACGCCCACGATCTCCGACACATGGCGCTGCCAGGGAACGTCATGCCGAAAGTCTCCGTCGTCATTCCCACGTTCGGTCGACCTGCACTGCTCGTCCGCGCGGTGGAGAGCGTGCTGCGCCAAACGATGGCTGACCTCGAGGTGGTAGTCGTCATAGATGGTCCCGACCCGGATACCGTTGCGGCGCTGGGACGGATCGAAGATGGGCGTCTTCGCCACATCCAGCACGAGCGCCAGCTGGGTGCGGGACAAACTCGCGACGACGGAGCCCGCTCGTCCGGGGCCGATTGGGTTGCCTTCCTCGATGACGATGACGAATGGACTGCGGACAAGCTGGAGAGCCAGTTCCGTCTGCCGCTCACCGAAAAAAGCATCGTCATGAGCCGATCGGAAGTTGTCACTCCGGACGGAACGTTCGTATGGCCGGCGCGCCTTCACGACGGCCGGGAGCCGATCGACGAGTGGCTGTTCGACCGCAAGGCCTGGCTCCGGGAGTCCGGTGGCTTCCTCCAGACCTCGTCGCTGATGGTACCCCGGGCGCTGTGCGACATCATCGGCTTTGCCGACAAGCACCACGAGGAGTGGGAGCTCACCATGCGGGCGGTCAAGCAGCACGGTTACCACCTGCTGACGGCGCCGGAACCCACTGTGATCCATTACAGGACCCAAACCGCCACGTCCCTGAGCGGCAAGCAGACCTGGCGCCAGTCCTTGAGCTGGCTCGATGGCCTTGGTGACCTCATGACGCCGCGGGCTTACGCGAGCTTCTGCCTGGTGATGATCTCGCGGGCGGCGGCCGACGCGGGCGAGCTGTCGGCCGCGCCGGTGCTTTGGCGGAAAGCCTGGGCGAAAGGCAGACCGACGGCAAAGCAGTGCGTTGCGTTCGCCTTGATGTGGCTGCTGCCCCCGGCGACCCGCCGGCGCCTGCGTGGGCTGATCAGCCGGCGGCGCGAAGCGCCAGCGGCTTGAGGCTCAATTCAGTCCCCAGGCGACTCCCTCCCAGGGTACGCCCAGCCCCAGGTACATCCGCGCGGCAACGAACGCTGCCGCGACCACAAGCATGACCGCCGTGCTGGCCCCGTCCTGAAGCAGGAACCCGCCGCCAAGCCGCAACTGGGTGGCGAGGATCAGGACGTAGCGCACCACCTCCACAACCGTCAGCCCCAGGATGGCGCCCGGAAGCCCGCCGACAGCGAAGCCGACGGGAAGCGCCACCACCATTCCCGCGATCCGCGCAACGTTGATCAGGCTGACATAGTTCGGCTTTCCACGTCCCATCACGGCCGCCTCGTTCAGGCCGCACAGGAACGACGCCCAGGTACCGAACAGCAGCAGGAACAGCATCCAGCCGCCCGCGTCGAACTCGGCTCCGTAGAGGATGCGGATGGCCCAGTCGGACCAGCCCAGGAGGACCGACAGGCCGAGCGCCGTCAGCAGGACGAAGTGACGCCGGCTGGTCAGCAGTTCGCGCTCCATTCCCGCGTTGGCGCTGCCATTGCGTTCTGCCGCCATGACGGGAAAGACGATCTGGTAGCCGAGCCGGCTCGCAAGCACCGGGGGCAGATCGGTGATCGAGCGCGCGAGACCGTAGATGCCGAGCAGCGCGATCGGCACTTCCTGGCCGATATAGAGCCGATCCACGTAGAGGCTCACATAGAGCGTGAGCGAAGACAGCGCGATCCAGCGTCCAAACCGGAGGATCGCCATCACGTGCTCGCGGACCAGCACCAGGCGATGCCGC
This sequence comes from Pseudomonadota bacterium, assembly GCA_023430705.1. Lineage (GTDB taxonomy): Bacteria > Pseudomonadota > Alphaproteobacteria > Rhizobiales > Devosiaceae > Devosia_A. The sequence continues at coordinate 7,393 of JAEYZJ010000329.1, forward strand.
TGGTGCGGCAGGGCGAAGCTCAGCAGGCTGCGAAAGGCTACCGTGAGCAGGATCGCCAGAACCGGCGCCCAGACGCTCGGGATGAGGATGGCCAGCACGATATTGATGGCAAGGCCAACCACCTCGACGATGAACTCGAAGAGATTGCGAACCTTGACGTCCAGGTTGCGCGACAGCGTGAACATCGCGGTGGACGCAAAGGAGTTGAGCAGCGGAGCCGCGCTCACCGCGAAGAACACCTCCACGGGAACATCGTACAGCCCGGCGAGAAGCGGCGACACCGCGAGACAGCCCACCGACATGAGCAGCCCGCGAATGATCTGCACGGTCCAGGCCGTGTTGAGATACCCGCTCTCGGCCCCCTTCGGATAGTGGATCGTATGCTGCTCGAGGCCAAGGTCGGCAAAGAGCTGAGCGCCTGCGCGCACGGCATGGGCGACGACCATGACGCCGAGTATCTCCGCGCCAAGCAGCCGCGAGAGGAAGATGCTCGTCGAGAACTTTACCCCGAGCGATCCGGCGTAAAGGCCAATGGTCCACAGGAACTTTCCCGCTATCGAGCCCTGCTCTTTCCGCGCGTCCATCTATCCTGCCCGCTCCAGGCGTACTGCCCGACCCCGACCAATCACCTCAGCGGCCGCACGTCTGTCTGCATCAGGCGGGCACGATGCTCGAAGAGCACGTCCTCGCTGTACTGCCTGCCGCTCGTGGCCGCATCGGAGACGAGGTGCGAGAGACGGTCCCTGTCGCGGTCCAGCGCCAGTACGGTGTTCGTCAGGCCGACCACGTCGTTCATCTCCGCGAACTCGCCGCCCCCGTGAGCCGCCACCAGGCCGCGGGAGTAGTCCGTGCCATAGCCGACGAGCGGACAGCCCGAGACGAGCGCCTCGATCAGGCAGCGGGGGGATTCCAGGGTCTTGTGGCAGTAGAGCAGCAGGTCGCTCTCCCGCATCGAGCGAAGCAGTGTTTCGCGATCGTCCATGAAGCCCGGAAGGAGGACACTCCCCGAGAGAGCGGACGCCTGCACACGGTCCTTCATCAGGGCCAGATCGGGCCCGTCACCTATCCAGGTCGCGGTGAACTCGACGCCGTGCCGCGTCAGGCCCTCGAGCACATCAAGCCAGTCGCCGGGACCCTTCATGGGCGCGGCGCGTCCCACATAGAGAATCCTGAGCGGCCTGCCGCTGACGATCCCGGCCCGCTTTCTCGCCAGATCCGCCTCGCCAATGAAATCGGAAGCGTGAGTGTGGGTATCGTAGGTGCAGTGAGGATCGGCACAGTACGCCCGATAGTGATTGAAAACATCCAGACCCTGCAGCAGTGCGACCCGCCCTTGTCGCAGTACGTACTGGGTGTAGCGCTCGACCAGGGGAGCATAGACTGCCGTGGCCATGCGGCGGAGTTGGCCCCCGTGGCGTGCCTTCTCCGTGAATACCTGTCCCTCGACGCGATCCACCCGGTTCGCATAACCCCTGCCCTGTCGCGCCGCCTCCAGCGATGCGACGGCCGCCCAGTCGCCGAACAAGCCGCCGACCGTGAAGCAAAGATGCTGGTGGTCCGCGATCGCCTCACGCAGCCGCCGGCGCGTGAAGGGAAGCGCCCGGAGCATCTGCAGAGGCCTGTATGCGTTCGGCAAAGCGACCAGACGGCAACGTCCAAAGGCGGAATCGCCTGCGATGTCGACCCAGCGTGTGGAACTCGATTGCCCGGCGTGCTCCTCGGCGACGCCCATGTAAGTGATGCGGTCGAAATACCGGAGCCACTGGCTGATTTCGGCAGCCGTCTGATCGTCGATCTGGAGACCGCCCGGTCCCGTCCGGAGAGGAACATGAGTAACCATCAGGAGCGAGGAAGCCGGTCCTTGGCGGTGTTCGGCGGAGTCCAAGACGTTCGTGCGGCCGAGTACCGCCATGATCGCCCCCTTTTCTACAGGATCCTTGCTACGCTCTGTAGTAGACGGCACGGCAGGTGTACACCTTCTGCGCCCGCTTCCGTGTATTAAGGTTTCCGGCCGAAACGGCGCGGCAGACGTTCCTCCTGAGCTATATGCGAGCATGCTCGACACAACTCTTCGCAGCGCAGCGGATATGCAGAGCGGACAGAAGGAGACGCCCAACGCAAAGTATGCGTCGTGGTGCCTCTTCGTGCTGTTCCTGCTGGCCAGCGTCGGACTGCAGGGAGCGGACGACGCTGCGGGGATCGCCGGGGACGGAAGCGTAATCCGTCAGCTCGGCTACATCGTCACGTGCGCCGTCACCCTCTATGTCTGCCGGGGCGCTCGCTGGACAACCCTGGCGCCGTTCAGCATCGTGCTGGCCATGGGCTGGTGCTGGCTCAGCGTGACCTGGGCGATCGATCCGATCAACAGCCTCCGGCGTCTGGTCCTCACGACGATGCTGATGGTGACGATCTTCGCTGCCGTCGACGTTGCGGGGGGTCAGCGCACCCTGAAAGCCTTTGCGTGGCTCACGCTGGTCGTTCTCCTGTTCAATTACGCCTCGGTGTACGGGACATCCGGCGGCATCCATCGCGGCGGATCGGGCGACCTGACGCTGGCAGGCAACTGGCGTGGCGCGATGGGGCACAAGAATTTCGCCGGCCCGTTCACGGCGGTGACGCTGTTCTTCCTGCTGCTGGGGCCAAGGATACTGCCCAACTGGCTGCGCTGGCCGGCCATCCTGCTGGCAGCAGTCTTCCTCTGGCGCACGCAGTCGATGACCTCCATCGGACTCTTCCTGCTCTGCGTGCCCCTCGCATTTGTCTACATGAACCTCGGCGTCCGGGGTCGGGCCCTGTTGTTGCCGATCGGGACATTGCTCACGGTGATCCTCGCCATCGCTTTCGCACCGGAGATTGCCGCGGCGATCGAAGCCACGGGACGCTACCTCTCGCAGCCGGACGCGATGACCGGTCGGGGCGAAGTATGGTCCGCGCTCCTGCAGTTCATCGGGAAGAACTGGTTGCTGGGGTCCGGGTATGGCTCACTCTGGGGGATCGGACCAAACGGCCCCATCCAGGGCATCGTCAGCGCCAACTCCTGGGTGCACGATGTCTACAGTGGCCATAACGGCCATCTGGATCTGCTCGGCCAGATCGGCGTGCCGGGGATGGCCCTGTCCCTCGTCGCTTTCTTCGTTGTGCCCCTGGCGCGACTGAGCCGGACCCGCTCCCTTCCGATCCGGACCAACGCGTTGCTGCTGGTCATCCTGTTGTTCAGCCTCGGCCACAACTTCACTGAATCGACGTTACTGTCACGCGACATGATCCTCTGGCTGATGCATTGCCTGGTTCTTGCTCTCATCTACACTTCGTTGCGCCGGGAGAGGGCAAGCGTCGAGACCACAAGCGCCGAGGCCAGCCCGGCAGAGCTCGCCTGACATTTCGGCGTATTGGTCTCGAACAGCCAGTAACTTGCCACCGCCATCACGAGTAACCTTTACTCGACCTGTCAATTGCGCTGCCACCTCTATGATGCTGTACTGATCATACAACAGCTCCTCGGAGACGTAGATCGTGGACGATTCTTACAGACCCACAGCGACGACCGGAAGGAGTCGCCGAGATGTGCTGCTCGAACGCAAACGTCCGGAGACCCTGGCCGGTGGGTTTGCACGGGACGACGGTACGGTCACGTTCTACACGCGGGTGAATTCGCTCATCGAGCCGCACATGACGGTGCTCGACCTGGGGGCCGGCAGGGGCAGCAAGCTGCTCGGGCCATCGACCTTCACGAGCCGGCTGGTTCGACTGCAGGGCAAGGCCAAGAAGGTCATCGGCATCGATGTCGATGACGCCATCAAGCAGCACCCGTTTCTCGATGAACGCCACGTCATCGAGGTCGGGGCGCCGTACCCCCTGCCCGATGCCTCGGTTGACCTGATCGTAAGCGAGTGGGTGCTGGAGCACATCACCGATCCCGCACCGTTTGCGGCCGAGATCGAGCGCGTCCTGAGGCCGGGCGGGTGGTTCATCGGACTGACGCCATCGCGCTGGAGCTATGTCGCGATGGGTGCGACCATCATCCCGAGTTCGATGCACGACGCCGTCATCCGCAAGGTGTGGCCGGAGCGGCACGTGGACGACGTCTTCCCCACGGTCTACCGGCTCAACACCCCCGGCGCCCTGAAGCGCTACTTCTCGTCCGACCGGTGGCTCCATTGCAGCTACGCGACAGACGGGACCCCGAAGTACCATGCCAACAACTGGCTGCTGTTCACGTTCTTCGACCTCGTGCACAAGCTCACCCCGGCGGCGCTGAAGACCGAACTCGTCGTCCTGCTGCAGAAGCGGTAGGGCTCCGGCACGCCGCCAGGTCGGGCCGGGCTATGCTGCCGCAGGACGTGCCCGTCGGCCCAGGTAGCCGTTCAGGACCCGCGTGAGGGGCTTCTCCAGGACGAGGTGGATCACCACGCACACGAGCACGGACGCGACGCTCGCAAGGACCACGACCGTCACGAAGGGCAGCAGATCCAGGGCTCCGAAAATGCGTCCGACCCCGACCCAGACGGCAGCGACGACGAAGATGTGAAACAGGTAGAGCGAGTACGAGGCGTCCCCGAGCAGGACCCCCGAACGCGCCGCCCAGTTCTCCCCGCCTTGCCCATGAGTCGCGAACACCGCCACCAGCCCCGTGCCGGCGAGAATGACGGCGAGGTGCGCCAGGGCCGACGCGTGTATCGAACCGTAGATGACGTACACGCCGACGATCACAGCGCTGCCCATGGCCAACCCCGCAGCGCCGACGGCTCGCCGTACCCGCCAGGGCCGCCAGTCCTTGACGGAGGCCAGTACGACGCCGGCGGCAAAGGCCAGGACGTCCATCCGGGTGTAGAAGGCCAGGATGGCGTTGTCGAAGCGGAACAGAAGCCCCAGCACCGCCAGGGCGCCGAACAGAGCGAGGATCGCGTACATGCGGGCCCGCAGACCGACGAAGCTCAGGAGTGCGAACACGAGATAGAAGAACATCTCGAAGTTCAGCGTCCAGCCGAGCTTGAAGAACGGCAGGAGCGCGCCGGTTGACGGCGTGTAGGTCGGCACGAAGAGGAGCGACAGCAACACGTGCTGCAGGTCGAACTGGGTGCTCTTCATCAGGCTCGGCAGGAACAGCGTGAAGAATACGACCACCAGCGTCGCGAGGTAGTACATGGGCACGATCCGGATGATCCGGCGGCGCATGAACAACCAGGGATCGAACTGCGCACGGCCGGTCGTCGTCACCATGATGAAGCCGCTGATGATGAAGAAGATCGTGACGCCAACGTCTCCCAGGTAGAGCGCGAAGGACGACAGCTCCGGAAGCGGGTGGAGAATTGCATGGCAGACCACCACGAGCAGGGCGGCGAGGGCCCGCCCCCACTGAATTCCGTCAAGCCTGGTGTGGGTGGCCGTCGGTGATTCAGACGCCATCGACACTTCCCTCCGTCCTCGGCGGCGCGAACCGGCGCCGCACGTCGGCGACTGCGGCCGGCAAGAGGGAAAACGGCTCAACCAGGTACCGGTGCGCGAAACGGCGCGGCCGCTGCGCCAGCCGGAAAGCCCATTCCAGCCCGAGGCCGTTCACCCAGGCCGGCGCCATGGCCACATGGCCGGAATAGTACTCGATTGCGCCGCCGACGGCCCAGATCACGGGCGCCTGCAACCGGTCCGCGACCGCGCCGATCCACTGCTCCTGCACCGGCATCCCCATGCCGACCATCACGACCTCGCAGTGCGAGGCGTTGATCTGGGCGACGACCTGCTCGCATTCGCTGCCATCGGGGTCCCTGGAAAAGAAGCCATGCTGCCCGGTGAGGACAATGCCCGGCACGTTCGAGCGTATGGCCTGCATGCCGTCCTCCAGAACCCGGGCGTCGCTGCCCACGTAGTGGACGCGCCAGCCGCGATCCCGGCACAGCGTCATGAACTCGATCATGCGATGCGTGAGGGTGAAGCGTTGGGCGCTGGCACAGTCGCTCCACAACAGCCTGCGCCAAACCATCAGCGGCACGCCGTCGGCATAGGCTATGTCCGCGGTATCGATGAACTGGCGGAAGCCCGGCGATGCTTGATAGAGGTGCGCGCCGTGAAGGTTCAGGTAGCCGATGACGAGCCGCCGGCGCTCCTCGATCGCATGCTCTATGCGCGCCAGGACGTCGGTGAAGCCGATCGGGTCGAACTCGACGCCGAAGGTGGCCCTCCGTCCCATGCTGCGCGAATGCTCAGGACGCATGCTCGGGCTCCGCTTCGGCGCGCTGGGGACTGACGATCTGCCGGAGCACGCGCTGGTAGTCCGAGAGCATCTGCTCTTCGGTCCGGATCTGGGGAGCGAGGCGCGCCACGCTGGACAGCACTGCCGCCCGGGCGCCCGCGTCGAAGAGAACCGTGCGCACCGCGCGCGCGATGTCCTCGACATCGGTGGGATCGCACGTGATGCCGGCCTCCGTGCCGTCGGCCATGCGGATCACCTCGAGCTGCACGGGAATATCGCTTACGACCGGCGGCGCTCCAACGTGAATGGCCTCGAGGAGCGACATGCTCTGGCCCTCATAGAGGCTGACCTGCAGGAACGCGTCGCAACAGGCCATCAGGTCGATCATGTCCTGCCGATCGATCAGTCCCAGAAGGTGCAGGCGATGGGAAATCCCGAGCCGCTGGGCCAGGGTGACAATCTCGGAACGCAACGGACCGTCGCCCGAAAGCACCAGTCGCGCCCCCTCCACCTTTGCGACTGCCTCCACAGCCTTCAGCACGTTCTTCTGCGGTGCGAGCCTGCCGGCCATGTAGACGACCGGCCCGTCATCGGGCAGACCCAGCCGCGCGAGCGTTTCCGAGCGAGCGGAGTGAACTCTCATAGGCGGCACGCCGTTGGGAATGACGCTCAGGCGTTCCCTGTACGCGGCAGGGTGGCGGGCGAAACTCTCCGACACTGCCTGCGAGACACAGACAATCTCGGTGTATCCCCCCAGCGTGCCCACGAGCTTGTCGAGAAGACCAACAACGCGCCCATTCTTGTCGTGGGGGCTATGGTGGGTGACGACCACCGCGGCACCGCTGAGCCAGCCTGCCAGCGCCGCCACCACGTTGGCCATGGGCATCACCGTCACGATCACGGCTGGGCGCCGCCGGCGTACATCCACAAGGAGCCTGGCGACCGTCGCGATATAGGCCAAGGCTGGCAGATCCTCGCGGAGGACAAGTATTTCCTCGACGCCGGAAACGTCCGGATCGAACCCAGAGTAGAGCGCCGCGGATGCACAGACATATCCCGATCGCTCGAAGCGGCGGCGCAACGCCTTGATGTAGTTGACCGTTCCGCCACGGCCGGCGTGCGTACTCAGAAACAGCACATCAAGCGCGCGGACGCCGCGGTCAGCATTCTTTCTAGACAAGAGCAGCACTCTTTGCTTTCGGATGAGACCACGCATTTTCGTTGTGGCACAGCGTGAAATTGATACTGACGCTCACTGCTGACATCGACCCTCTCAACGCGCCGCTTTCCACCTTAAGTCCGAGCCAGAAGCGTAGGACACTCCGGGTTTTACCGAACTCGCCAAGCAAATCGCAATGGGCCCCGCCCGGGTATTCGAAAGTGTCGTTACCAGCCATCGGCCGGCCGCTGAATGACTATGCGATCGCTGTTCGCCACCAGCGCGAGCGAGCCGTCCGGCAGGCGCGCGAACCATTGCAGTTCGCCAGTGCCGAGAGCCGTCAGGTCGACGGCGTACTGCCCCACGCTGATAGCCTTCACGAACAGGTTCACGTCCTGATCGGCACCAACGTAGCGGTCGTTCGTCAGGGCGACCGAGATCGTCTCGGGATCAATGCCGGTCGGCAGGGTAAAGCGGAATGTCTCCGCCTCCTCCGGTGACCTCGCCTTCGTGGCGCCGGAGCCAATGACCTCGCCTCCGGCCATGACTGCGAAGGTCGGGTCCTCCATGAACTCGGTGCCCCACAGTTGCAGGACAATCTCCAGACGGTCATGCGAAGTCGCAACGGGCGCCGCCTGCGGGGATCTGGTCGGCGCTTCGGCGGCGCCTTCTAGCGTCGCGGCTGGGGCCGCCCCGTCGGGCGCCTCTGGCTGCCCGGGAGGCAGCAGGGTTTCGACAGTCACCCCGGCGAAGTCGAAGCGGTCGGAAGGGATGTAGCCCTTCTGCAGCAGCGCCGGGCGGAAGCCTTCGCTGCCACGTGCGTAAGGCGAGCCCACGAGGTGCACGCGCCTGCCGGCAAGACTGTCGGGCACCGGCGCCTCACTCGACTGCTGGCCGAGCAGGCATGCGGGCTGGTTGGCATAGTAGTGCACAAGCGGCGTCATGGCGTACCAGGGATTGACCACCACGCAGTCCGTCGGCTGCGTGATCGCGCCGAGATATGAGGCGGCACCGCGCCAGTCCTCGCGCTGCCCCTTGAACTGGGCATAACCCGACAAGCCCAGCAATGTGGCGGCGAGCACGAGCACGACGGCATAGGCCGGCTCGCGCGACCACCGGGAGGCCCCGAGGGCTGCAAGCAGAGCCGCTGGCGGGATTGCCGCGATGAGGTAGCGGTTCAGGAACAGCGGCTGGAAAAGGTACGAAATCAGCAGAGACAGCACGAAGGGCAGCACCAGCCAGCTGGTGAGGATGACCACTCCCATGCCGAATGCGCCGGGCGAGGCTCCCTCGTCGCCGGGCGTCTTCCGGTGCTGGAAAAGCGACGCAACGAGCACAAGGACGCCCGACGCCAGCCAGAGCAGGCCGATGTTTCCCGCAAACAGGGTGCTCAGCTCGGTATGGATCGACCCCAGCGTCGGGGGCTGTATCCAGAAGCCGCTCGAGCCGATGGCCGCAGCGCGCCTTGCCATGACCAGCGCCCACGGCAGGAAGGCAATGACGGTTCCAATGCCGACCGCCGCGTATAGGAGCAGTGCATCGCGCCGGCGCGGTGCGAACAGGACGATCGCAAGCAGCGTGCCCAGTCCTATCGCCCCCCAGTTCAGCAGTCCGAACGGGTGCGAGTAGACCAACGCGGCAGAGGCAACGAGCGCCCAGGCAGCCGAGCCAGGGCTGGGACGCTGGATCAGTCCGAGCGAGGCCCAGGCGAACCAGGTGCTGGAAAAACTGAGGAGCGCATACATGCGCGCCTCATGCCCGTACCAGACGTGAAAACCGGACGTTGCGACGATGACGGCGGCGACCAGCCCGGCAACCCGGCCGCCGCACCGCGCACCGATGCCGGCAACAAGAAGAACATCCAGTACGCTCAGCACCGCTGACGGCAGCCGCGCCGCAAGGTCGGTGTGACCGAGCAGGTTCATGGAGATGAAGAGAAGTATGTTGTGGAGGGGCGGATAGTTGTCCTGCGCGGTCCGCTCGATCAGCTGCGCGAACGAACCGCTGGCCTGCGATACGGAAATGGCTTCGTCGAGCCAGAGACTGGTTGCCGTCAGGTCATGGAACCGCAGGTAGCCCGACAGAAGCGCGATGCCGGCCACCGCGCCAAACGAAATCCAGGACCAGGAAGCAGTAGCTGGCGCGCTGTGCTCAGTAGCTACGGACACCTACGACTACTCTCCCCCACACATCCACATCTTTACTGTGCGACCTGCAGTAAGGATAGTCACAAGTCCGACATGTCAGGTATGTGTCCCGCGCTGAAGTCAATTTGATCTGACGCTTGCCCATGCAGGCTTGCGCCGTAACGAAGAAGGGACGAAGCTTAATCGCGGCAGTTCTCTAGAACGGGGCGAGGCACATGATGGACCGCACAGCAACCGTGAGTTGGCGAGGCAGGATTACCTCCCGTAATCTTCTGGTTCTCGCGCTGCTTGGGGCGCCTTTGGCCGCGCTCCCTGCCGTCGCCCTGGCGGAGGCTGGTTCACAACTCGTCGAATGGCAGGCCGCAGCCGAAGCAGGAGACGGGGCGGCAATGCTGCAGCTCGGCTACGCCTACAGCAGCGGCGCCGGCGTTACCGTGGACAAGAGGCGGGCTGCCGAGCTGTTCGAGAAGGCGGCAGCGGCGGGGGTGACCCCTGCCCTGATCCCGCTGGGGTTTGCCTATGCGTCCGGCGACGGCGTCGCGCGGGATCTCGACAAGGCTGCGGCGCTGTTCACCGAGGCCCTCGAAGGCGGCGAGAGCGACGCCGGTGGCGGCTTGCTGATGGTCGCGTATGCCTACCAGCAGGGCGATGGCGTGCCTGCCGACAGGACGCGGGCGACCGGGCTGTTCCACCTGGCCGCGGACCACGGTGTCAACGCCGCGCTGCTGCCGCTGGCGTTCGCCTATGCCGCGGGTGACGGCGTGAACAAGGATGAGAAGCAGGCGAGCGAGTTGTTGCTGCGAGCGACGAAGGCCGGCGTGCAGGGGGCGAGCGACGTTCTCGTCGGGATGGCCTATGGCGTTCAACCGGACGATCCGGCTCGCGCCGCCGCGATGTTCCAGTCGATCGTGGATGCCGGAGGCATCGATGCCGTGGTTCCGCTGGGAATGGCATACGCTTCCGGGACCGGCGTCACGCAGGACAACCAGCGCGCGGCCAGCCTGCTCGAGCAAGGGGTAAGGGCGGGGGTAAAAGGTGCCGGCCAGGCTCTGGTCGGGGTTGCCTACGGAATACAGGCGGCGGGGGACCTGACCCGGGCGGCCGATCTGTTCAGGACCGCGGTGGACGGAGGCACGACCGAGGCGCTGGTGCCGCTCGGCTTTGCCTACCTCTCCGGGGAGGGCGTGGCCAGGGACGTGGCCAAGGCGAGAGAGATGTTCTCCCGCGCGGCCGACGCCGGCGACCCGGCAGCCGGAACCGGGCTGCTGGTGCTTGGATACGGCCTGCAATCCGGCAAGCCCAGCCGGGACGCCGCACGGCAGTCGGTGGAGCTGTTCCAGGCGGCACTCGCCGCCGGGGAAGGCAAGGCGCTGCTGCCCCTTGGCTTCGCCTACCAGTCCGGGACGGGTGTCGCAGCGAACC
>JAEYZJ010000093.1 GCA_023430705.1 Pseudomonadota bacterium
CCACCTTGGTCAGCTTGAAGGCCGTCCCGACATCCTTGGTCGAGCGCATGTGCGGGCCGCGGCAGAGGTCGAACCACTGGCCCTGCCTGTAGATCTTGATCGACTGGTCGGCGGGGATCGCGTCGACGAGCTCGACCTTGAACTCCTCGCCCTTCGACTTGAACACCTGCCGGGCCTGGTCGCGGGTCCAGATTTCCTTGGTGAAGGCGGCGCCGCGGCTGATGATCTCGGCCATCTTCTTCTCGATGACCGGGAAGTCGTCCTCGCTGAACGGCGTGTCGCGCTTGAAGTCGTAGTAGAAGCCGTTCTCGATCACCGGGCCGATGGTCACCTGCGTCGACGGCCACAGCTCCTGCACCGCCTCGGCGAGCACGTGCGCGGCATCATGGCGGATCAGCCCCAGCCCGTCCGCGCTGTCGCGCATGACGAACTCGATGCTGCCGTCCTCCTCGAGCGGATCGGACAGGTCCGACAGGACCCCGTTCCACTTCATGGCCACGGTCTTCTTGGCGAGGCTGGGGGAGATGCCCTCGACCACGGTGGTCCCGGTGGTGCCACGCGCATAGTCGCGTACTGCACCGTCGGGGAACGTCACCTTGATCATTTTCATCTCCAGATGGGAATTGCCGGCGGAATGCCGGCAAGGCGGCGTGTCTAGCATGGCTCGCGGCGGATCGCCAAGCCGCGCGGGCCGGGTGGCCCTGCCCTACTTCCAGCGTCCGTAGGTCCAGGGCGCGTACCAGTGCGATCCTTCCGGCAGCGCGTCCGGCACCGGGTCGAAGCCATGGGTCCCGCCCGGCCGGCAACGGGTGATCCGGGCCAGGCCCATCCAGCCGCCCGGCCAGAAGCCGAAACGCCAGATCGCGTCGCGGGTATATTCCGAGCAGCTGGGCGCGTGCCGGCAGTTGCGGCCCATGAACATGCTCAGCGAATAGCGGTAGCCCTGGATCAGCAGGTAGGACACGACCTTGAACGGCCAGTCCACGACGGTCCAGAACAGGCGCTGGCCGTCAGACATCAGCCCGCCGCCACCACCCGTGGTGCCTCGAGCCTGTCGAGCGCCTCGCACACCGCATCGAAGACGAGCAGCGTCGAGGTATGGCGCGGCCGGTACTCGCGCACCGGCTCGAGATACTTGAGGTCAACCCAGCGCTCGCCCGAGGGGGGCGGTCCGTCGGCCTTGAGCATGGCCGTCATCTCGTCGCGCACGCGCCGGAACTCATCGGTGGTCGTGCCGACGACATTGGTCGCGACCACCGCCGCCGAGGTCTGTCCCAGCGCGCAGGCCTGGATATCGTGTCCGTAGGCGGTGATCACGCCGTCCGTCACCCTGATGTCGACCTCGATCGTCGAACCGCAGACGCGGCTCACGCGGCGCGCCGAGGCGTCCGGGTCGGCGAGGCGCCCCGGCCGCGGCTGGTTGCCGGCGATTTCGAGAATCCGGTCGGAATAAAGATCGCTGAGTTCCATGATATTCGCGAAACTGTCTCTTGGCCGCCTTCGTAGTTCATTCCTATATAGGTGACCAACAACCGCAAGTCAGGGGCGTCCACGTCGCTGACAAACCGTGAACCGCTAGGCGCACCTTGAACGGGTCGCCGGAAATTGACCGGAAAGAGAAAAATGGACGCCCACGCCAAGCAGCTCGAGTCTGCCCCCGCCGTTGCCGACTTCCCGCGCCCCACCCGGGCCGAAGCCGAGGCGGCTGTTCGCACGCTCATCGCCTGGGCGGGCGACAATCCCAACCGCGAAGGCCTGCTGGACACGCCGGCGCGCGTCACCAAGGCCTATGGCGAGTTCTTCGCCGGCTACGGGCAGACGGCGCACGAGGTGCTCGATACCACCTTCAAGGAAGTCGGCGGCTACGACGACATCGTGCTGGTCAAGGACATCCCCTTCGCTTCCCACTGCGAGCACCACATGGTGCCGTTCTTCGGCAAGGCGCACATCGCCTACCTGCCGAGCGGCGGTGTCGTGGGCATCAGCAAGCTCGCACGGCTGGTCGAGGTCTATGCGCGCCGCCTGCAGGTGCAGGAGCACATGACCCAGCAGATCGTCGACGCCCTCAACGAGGAGCTCGAGCCGCACGGCGCCGCCGTGATGGTCGAGGCGGAGCACATGTGCATGTCCATCCGCGGCGTGCGGGCGCACGGGGCGCAGACGACGACCCTGCGCTTCACCGGGCGCTTCGCCGAGGAGCGCGAGTTGCAGGACCGCTTCTTCGCGCTCATCGCCCGGCGCGCGTGATCGAGCGCAACAGCGATCAAATCCGGCATTTCCGGCGGTGGCATATGATCGGGGCCTCGTGAGGAGAACCGGACATGACCGCCATCGCCAAGACCATCTGGCTCATCGAGACGCATTTCGGCGCTCCGCTGAGCCTCGATGAGATGGCGTGCCAGGCCGGGGTCTCCCGCTCGCATCTCAGCCGCATCTTTCCGCTCGCCACGGGTCATTCGATCTCCGGCTACATGCGCGCGCGCCGCCTCACCGAGTCGGCCAAGGCGCTTGTCGACGGAGCACCGGACATCCTCGGCGTCGCGCTCGATGCCGGTTACGGATCGCACGAGGCATTCACCCGCGCCTTCCGCGACCAGTTCGGGGTCACCCCGGCCGAGGTCCGCAGGCGGCGCTCCTTGAGTGACCTCAACCTTGTGGAGCCCCTTCCCATGGATTCCGAAACCATCGCCCGGCTTGCCCCGCCCTGCATCGAGAGCATGCCGGCGCGCAAGTTCGCCGGCATCATGCAGCAGCACGACATGACCCGGTCCAACGGCATTCCGGTGCAGTGGCAGCGCCTGCAGCCCTACCTGGGCCATGTCCCGGGCGCCGTGCCCGGCGCCGCCTACGGCGTCGTCATCGAGAGCGACGGCAGGTCCTGCACCTATCTCTGCGGCGTCGAGATCACGCCGTCGGCCGAGCTGCCGTCCGAGTTCGTCGCAGTGACGGTGCCGGCGCAGCGGTGGGCGCGCTTCTCGCATGCCGGCCACATCTCGACGATTCGCTCGACCATCCACGCCATCTACGACGTCTGGCTGCCGGGCTCGGGCGAACGGCAGGCCGAGGGCACGAGCTTCATCGAGTACTACGGGCCGGACTTCAATCCGGTCACGGGGCTCGGCACCACCGAGATCTGGATGGCGCTCGCCGGCTGACATACTGGCATCGCTCATGGGCGCGGGCTATATCCGCACCATGAGCACCCAGTTCGCCGACCCCGCCAGCCTTGACCATGAACAGCGCGACGAGGGCACCGTCTTCGCGCCGAAGTTCGACGCCAACGGCCTCATCACCGCGATCGCCCAGGAAGCCGGGTCGAACCGCGTCCTGATGGTCGGCTTCATGAATGCCGAAGCGCTCGCCCGCACCATCGAAACCGGCGAGGTGCATTACTATTCCCGCTCGCGCAAGGCGCTCTGGAAGAAGGGCGAGACCTCCGGCGAGATCCAGAAGGTGGTCGAACTCTCGGTGGACTGCGACCAGGACGCCATCCTGATGCTGGTCGAGCAGACCGGCCGGGGGGCCGCGTGCCACACCGGCCGGAAGAGCTGCTTCTACAGGGTCGTCGAGGACGTACGCACGCTGCGCCACACCGGCGAGCCGCGGCTGTTCGACCCCGCCGAGGTCTACAAGCCTCAGTAGTGCGGCGGCGGGGCCTCCGTCGGCGGGGCCAGGGCCGGGTGCGATTCCACCTCGCGCAGCTGCGAGCCGAGATTGTGCATCTCGCGCTTCAGCGCCTCGATCTCCTTGAAGTGCCGCTCGAGGGCCTGGCTCAGCTCCTCGATCGTCTGGTCCTGGAAGGCGATGGTCGTCTCCAGCTTCTCGATGCGCGCGGCCACGTCGGGCTGGGCCTGTGCTTGGGTGCTCATGATACGGTCTCCTTGGGCCGGCGTTCGAACAGCGGGGTCAGGAACAGCCCCGTCAGGAAGCCGCCCAGATGCGCCTGCCATGCAATTCCCACGGACTGCCCGATGAGGTCGGGAAGGAACGGCACGGCGGCGTTCAGTATCAGCCATATAGCAATGAAGAATGCGGCCCGCTGGTTGCGCACCAGGTCGCCGAGCCGGGCCATCCGGCGGCCGAGGACATGCGGCTCGCCGGTGAGCGGATGGCGCGCGACGATGACCGGCTCGAAGATGAAGCGGCATGCCGCCCCGGTCAGCCCCGCTATGCCTCCCGAGGCGCCCACGAGGAACTGGAACGAGGGCAGCGTCGTCGCCGCGAAGAATGCCGCTCCGACGGCGGCGCTCGCGGCAAAGAGAATCAGTGTGGGAATCACCCCGTAGCGGCGCGCCACCGGAGTGCCGAAAATGGCCAACCAGGCGCAATTTAATAAAAGGTGGTCCCATCCGGCATGCAAAAACGCGTGCGAAACGGGTGTCCAGAGCAGCGGAATCCACCCGCCCGGAAACTCGTTCGGGAGCAGCGCGCGGAGCGGAATGAAGCCGAACCAGATGAGCAGCATCTGGTCCCCAGACTCATTAAGAACGAAGGTTCTAGCGAGGTGTACGGCCACCATCGCCCCCAAAAGCGCGAGGATGACCCCGGGCAGCAAAATGGCCGGCTCCCTGCCCGCTTGTCCTTGATTTTGCTCGCGATTTTGGTCGTCAGACATGAAAACTCCCGGATTTCCGGGCTTTGTAGCCCATTTTGGCGACTTATCCACACGGCGACGGGCGCGTTAACCTTACCAATTGATTAAGAGCGATTTCACGAACGCGTTTTGCCACTCTACCGTTCGCGGCGGTCGCCCCTCACCTTGGGCTGCGGCCTTGGGGTTTCGAAAAAGGCAAACAAGACTATGCAGAAGGCCAGCACGAAGGCGCTGTTCGACTATTGGAACTCGATCCGTGGTTCCCGCAGTGCGCCTGACCGGCGCGACATCGATCCTACGCGCATCCGCTCGGCCCTCGCCAACACCTTCATCCTCGAACTCAACGACGGGCGCGAGTTCGATTTCCGCCTCGCCGGCTCGCATCTCTGCTCGGCCTACGCCCGCGAGCTCAAGGGCCGCTCCTTTACGCGTCTGTGGCACGAGCGTGACCGCGACGCCATCGACACCCTGGTCCGCGCCGTCACCGAGGATCATGCGGTTGCCCTCGTCACGTTCCAGGGCACGACAGCGGTGCACACCCGCCTGTCGGTCGAGACCATCCTGCTGCCGCTTCGTCACAACGGCAGCACCGAGACGCGCCTGCTCGGCGCCATGACCTCGATCGACGAGCCCTACTGGTTCGGCGTGCAGCCGATCCTCGAGCAGCGCATCACGGGCCTCCGCCTCATCTGGCCCGATGACGTGTCGCTGTCCGACATGGCCCGGGACGTCATGTCGGCTGTGCCGCACGACGAGCTGGCCTTCGCCACCTCCGCGCCGCTCGTGCCGACGCCCATGTCGGCCACGGTTTTCGGGCGTTCGGCCCGCCGCTACGCCCACCTGGCGGTGATCGACGGCGGCCGTCGCTGAAAAATCGACATCTGCCCGCAATTGCCGGGCCAAACCTTACCTATGATTAACCAAGAGTGGACTAGCGTAGTCGCGTCAAAGGTTTGACCCGGCTGTCGCAAACATGCTCACCGAAGATTCCCGCCTGTCGAGACCGGCGCGCAGCTATGCGCAGATGCCGCAGTTCCAGCGCGTCAAAGTCTCCCTGCTCGGCCGGTACATGCTGACCGACCGCCGGGAGTTTCCCTGCCAGGTGCTCGAGATGTCCCCGGGCGACGCCGTGGTCGTCGCGCCCGTCTCCGGCACCGCCGGCGAGCGCGTGGTCGCCTATATCGATCACCTGGGCCGCATCGAGGGCGGCATCAGCGAGGTCATGGACGGCGGCTTCCGCATGGACGTGTCGGCCACCTCGCGCAAGCGCGACAAGATGGCGGCGCAGCTGACCTGGCTCGCCAACAAGGACATCCTCAACCTGCCCGAGGATCGCCGCCACGAGCGCGTCGTCCCGGACAACCGGCACTCCACCGTCGTCCTCGACGACGGCCGCCGCTACAACTGCAAGATCATCGATATCTCGCTGTCGGGCGCCGCCATCGAACTGGCGGTCCGGCCGGCCATGGGCACTCCGGTGACGCTGGGGCGCATGCGTGCCCGCGTCGTGCGTCACTTCGGCGATGGCGTCGCCGTCGAGTTCGTCTCCTCCCAGGAGATGCTGACGGTCGTCCAGCAGAACCTCAGGATCAACTGATCCGCCGGTTCCGGGCCCGGCAGGATGCCTAACAAGTCCTCACCGGCATTGTTCGAATTCGCATAAAAACTAGCTCGCACTTTTTCGGTCGGCGCAATTCGCCCCCGGCATCGTGTTCCCATCACGGGGACACACCAAGATGTCGGGCAAGATTCAGTCGTATCTCAGCGTAGCGGTCGTATTCGGGATGGCGCTCTTCATCCTCGCCATGCCGGTCCGCGCCGACCAGATCGACTTCACCAACTCCGCCTTCGCCCCTGCCGGCGGCATCACCAGCATCCCCGTCGGGGCCTCCGAGTTCTGCAAGGCAAACCGCGCCGACTGCCGGGCCAATCCCGGTGCCACCGTGGCCGCCGTGCTCACCGAGAAGCGCTGGAACGAGCTGGTCGACACCAACAACCTGATCAACGCCGCCATCGTCCCGGTCAGCGACCAGGACCTCTACAAGGTCTCCGAGTACTGGGCCTATCCCGATGGCTACGGCGATTGCGAGGACTTCGCGCTGGCCAAGCGCAAGGCGCTGATCGCGCTGGGCTGGAACCCCTCGACGCTGCTGATGACCGTCGTGCGCCAGCCCAACGGGGAGGGTCATGCCGTGCTGATGGTCCGCACCGATCGCGGCGACCTCGTGCTCGACAACCAGGACGGCCGGGTCCTGCTGTGGAACCAGACGCCCTACACCTTCCTCAAGCGCCAGTCGCAGGCCGATGCCGGCCAGTGGGTCGACCTGATGGACGACCGCGCCACCTTCGTGGCATCGAAGTAGCTCCAGGCAGGTCAGCCCGGCCGGGCGAGCGCCTCCTGCTCGATCCGCCTGATCCAGTCGCCCTTGCACGTGCTGTAGTCGTGCGAGTTGTCGGGATGGAGCCCGGCGCACCGCCGCTTCACCGCCTCGTACTCGGCCGCCAGGTCCGGCCGCGCCCGCATGTAGTCGCGGAACGCCAGGTGGCGCACGATCTCCGGGCTGGCCTCGGCATAGCAATGCAGTTGCACCAGCCGCTTGCCGGTCGCCCTGTCGACGAGCGTCAGGTAGCGCCGTCCCGGCAGCCCGTACTCGCCCCACCACTCGTAACCCAGCGCCTCGAGCTGCGGCCGTGCCGCATCCAGCGCGGCGAGCGAGCGCACCTCCGGGATCAGGTCGAGGATCGGTTTTGCAGCGATGCCGGGAATGGCCGTCGAGCCGGCGTGATGGACCCCGATGAGCACGTCGCCGAGTGCCGCCGCGAGGCGCGCGGCCTCACGCTCCGCAGCGGCCGCCCAATCGGGATCGTGCGCCGTCAGCTCGACCGGAAATGGTGGAGGCATGCCGCCCGCCGCGGCTAGGCGACGACGGCGAAATAGCCGCCGACGATGATCAGTCCGGTGATGAAGGCCCAGCCGAAGGCGACGAAGGCGGCAATGAGCGCCATCGTGATGGACAGCGAGCCCTCGCGGTCCTGCTGCCAGCCCATCTTCAGCATGATGTAGGGGCCGCAGATGAAGCTCAGCGCCAGGTGCCCGAGCGTATGAAGGAATGTCTTGCCGTCGTAGCGGAGTGTCGCCTGGGCGTTGGCAAAACCCTGGTAGAGATGCGTTCCCATGCCCGAAATCGTCAGCCCGACAGCCATGATCAGTCCGGCAAGCATCAACTCACGCAACATAGACCAGCCCCAACTACTGTTCTTAACCCTCTGTTAAGCATACCGGGGCTCCATTCAGCTGTCACGTCGCGCGCACAACACTGGTTAACACCCATGGCAGGCCAAGCTGGGGCTCGGGAGCCGCATCAGAACAGCATGGGCTTCAATCTGGCCGGCATTGCGGTGCTGGTGTCGCTGCTTGGCGTGGGCGCGGCCTACCTGATCGATGCCGCGGGCCGCGATGCCCGCGTGCAGCCGCATCGGCTCGATGTCGAAACCACCTTCACCCGGACGCTGGGCGGCAAGGACCTCGAGATCCCGCGTGCGTGGTTCCGCCACGAGGAGCAGCGCGTCGAGGGGTTTGCCAAGGAGATCGACCTGCGGCTCGAACTGCCGCTGGGAGCGGAGGGCAGGCTCCTGCCGGTCGACGTGACGCTCGTGCCGCGCAGCCGGATCAGGCCGAGCGCGTCATTGCTCGACGGCGTCTACCTGCACCAGTTCCTGCCCGAGCAGTTGAGCGGCCCGCCTGGGCTCGTGGGCAAGCCGCTTGCCCCGACCGGGGGCTATGCCCACGAGACCGTCTGGTACGACGCGCTCGCGGCCAACCCGTTCGTGGCAAAATGCTCGGCGGCTGTATCGGAGAGAACGGGCGGACAGTGCCTGCGCACTGTCTACCTCGGTCCCGGCATCGCTGCGATCTACGGCTTCCCGGAAGCCGCCCTGCAGCACTGGCGGGAGTTCGACCCGCTTCTCGACGAACGCATGAAGCAGGTCGGTGCGTTGTAGGGGCGAAGCCCCCCGCGTCAGTGGATCTCGTCGAGATCGACGTCGAGGATCGCCATCTGGAAGTTGTAGGAGCGGTCGCCGTCCTCGTCGTCCACGTAGATCAGGCCGAGGAATTCCTCGCCCAGGTACACTTCAACACTGTCGTTCTGCTTGTTGCGCGGGCGAACGTCGATGTTCCGGTTGCTGAACTTCTGCTGCAGGAACTTCTGGAGCTTGATGATTTCGGGGTGGTTCATGGGTACCGCTTTCGTGGGGGGCGATTTGGGATCGCCACAATAGGCATTGCGCCCTGCCGGGCAATCCATGACGGGAGGTTTTTTTCCGCCTCCCGGGGTTGCCTCCGACTCAGCCCGTGATGTCCTTGACGACCCCGAGCTGGTCCATGACCGAGGCCGGATGCGGCGTCCCCGCCTCGCCGATGACGCGCGCCGGAACGCCGGCCACGGTCACCCGCGGCGGCACTTCCTTCACCACCACGGAGCCCGCGCCGATGCGGGCGCAGTCGCCCACCTTGATGTTGCCCAGGACCACCGCATGCGCCCCGATCAGCACGCCGTTGCCGATCTTGGGGTGGCGGTCCTCCTCGGACTTGCCGGTGCCGCCCAGCGTCACCCCCTGCAGGATCGACACGTTGTCGCCGATCACCGCCGTCTCGCCCACGACAAAGCCCGTGGCATGGTCGAGCATGATGCCCTTGCCGATCCGGGCCGCCGGATTGATGTCCACCTGGAACACACCGCTCGAGCGGCTCTGCAGGTAGAGCGCGAAGTCCTTGCGCCCGTTCATCCACAGCGCGTGGGCGAACCGGTGCGTCTGGATGGCGTGGTAGCCCTTGAAATAGAGGAAGCCGTCGACCGCCTTGTGCAGCGCCGGATCGCGCTCCAGGGTCGCCGCGAGGTCGGCCCGCGAGTCGAGCCCGATCTGGGGGCTGGCGTCGAGCGCGTCGCGGAAGGCCTGGCGGATCAGGTCCGCGGAGACGTCAGGATGGTCGAGCCGCTCCGCCAGCCGGTGAGCGAGCGCGTCCTCGAAGGTCGCATGGTTGAGGATGTTCGAGTAGACGAGGTTGGTGAGCGCGGGCTCGGTGGCGACGATCTGGCGTGCCCCCGCAACCACCGCGTCCCACACCGGATCGATCGCCCTGATCCCGGCCGTCTTCAAGTTCGTGCTCATCCGCATCTCCATCGGCGAACGCCGATATAAGACAAGTCGTACTCAGATACCAACACTTAGCGCGCAATTTCGTTCGCCACGCGCCCGCTC
The DNA here is from genome assembly GCA_023430705.1 of Pseudomonadota bacterium. Taxonomy (GTDB): domain Bacteria; phylum Pseudomonadota; class Alphaproteobacteria; order Rhizobiales; family Devosiaceae; genus Devosia_A. Next base: position 9,857 of record JAEYZJ010000093.1, read on the forward strand.
GCGTCCAATGGTTACTCCTCGGCATATCGCGCGAGGAAATCCAGCGCTGCCGCCTTGAAGGCCTTGTCACCGGTCGCGCGCATGTGATCGCGCCGCTCGATGGTGAATGCCTCGCCCCGCGGCAGCAGGGCGGCGAGCGCCTCGGCCGAGCCGGCCATGTCGTCCTCGCTGCCGACCGCCACCAGCACGGGCGCGGCGATCCTGCGCACATCGGCCTCCGCCATGGGCTCGCGCGAGTTGACCATGCAGGCGGCCAGTGCGGCGCGGTCCGCCTTGTTGTGGTCGGCAAAGATGCGGAACTGCCGTCCTGTGCGCCCGGTCACCTGCTCGAGCGAGTCGGCGGTCAGTGCCGAGATGATCTCCTCGCTGTCCTCGAGGCCGGAGATGAGGTTGAGGCCCATGCCGCCCCAGACCGCGCAGCTCACCGCCTCGGGGTGCTGCAGCATCAGGTAGGCGGCGATCCGCGCGCCCATGGAATAACCCATCACCGGGGCGCGCCCGATGCCGAGGTGGCGCAGCAGCCGCTGGGCATCGTTGGCCATCTCGTGGGCGAAGTAGAGCTGCGCGTCGTAGAGCTTGCGGGACGCACCGTGCCCCCGGTTGTCGAAGGTGATCGGCTGGTAGCCCGCCCCGCTCAACGTTTCGACCCAGCCGGTGTCGATCCAGTTCACCTTGCCCGACGAGCCGAAGCCGTGGATCAGCAGGATCGGCCTGCCCTCCCCGTGCACCTCGTAGTCGATGGCGATACCGGCGGAATTGAACTGGGGCATCTGGGGGGCCTCTTGTGCTGGGACGGCGGTCATAGCAGGGGATGCGGGCCGGCGAAAAGACCGGGCAGCCGCCTGGCCGCGCCCGGCCGGCTTCACACCTCCTGGCGGTGGCCGACAGGCCTTTTCTTCGCCCTTACTCGCCGCTATGTTCCGGCCGATTTCGAACCGAGGATCGACCGATGGCCCACGAGAGCACCCCGCACTTCCACAATACCGAAGGGCTGCGGAGCATCCGGATCGGGTCGAGGGAATTCCAGTGCGTCGGGGCCCTGCCCCCGTTCGACCACCCGCATGTCTATCTCGACATGGGCAAGGACCAGGAGATCGTCTGCCCCTACTGCTCGACGCTCTACGTCTTCGATCCGACGCTCGCGGCCGGCACGTCCGAACCACTCTCGGCGATCTATCACAACGAGGCCGCCTGATTTCCCGCCATGTCCGGTAACGGACGCACGGTCTATATCGCGGGAGCCGGCATTGCCGGGATGACGCTGGCGCTGGCGCTGGCCAAGTTCGGCGCGACGGTTGTCGTGCTCGAGAAGCGCAACGCGGTGCAGGAAGTCGGAGCGGGCCTGCAGATCAGCCCGAACGCGCGCAGGATCCTCAGCCGCCTCGGCCTTGACCGGGCGCTCGACCAGGTCGCGTACGAACCCGGCGGAATCGACGTCTATCCCTATGGCGCCCGCCGGCCGCTGGTCACGCTGGAGCTCGGCCGCATCGTCGAGGAACAGTTCGGGGCTCCCTACGCGGTCATGCACCGGGCCGACCTCGCCGAGCTGCTGCATCGCGCCTGCAAGCGTTTCGCCAACATCGACATGCTGTTCGGCGTGCGGGCCTACGACGTCGTCAGCCACGCCCGGGGCGTCTCGGTCACCGTGGACGAAGCCGACGGCAAGTCGCGCTCGGCGCGCGCCTTCGCCTTCATCGGCGCCGACGGCGTCAACTCGCGCACCCGCACCGGCGTGCTGATGGGGCCGGAGGCGACCTATTCCGGCATGGTCGCCTGGCGCATCACGCTGCCCGAGCACGAACTCGACAACGTGCTCGTCCCGGGTCGCACGAGTGTGCTGATGGGCCCCGGCTACCACGCCGTGACCTACCCGCTGCCGCATCGCGGGCAGGTCAACGTGGCGCTCTTTGCCAAGGTCAAGGCCGACAGGGCGTTCGGCGAGGCTCCGCCGCGGGCGCCGCAGCTGCCCCGCGCCATCCTCAGGAGCCGGCAGTTCGACGCCATCCGCGAGGCCGCTGGCAACGACTGGGGCTACTGGCCGGTCTCGACGGTGCGGACGCCGGTCTGGACAGAGGGCAGCATCGGGCTCGTCGGCGACGCCGCCCACGCCATGCTGCCGTTCCAGGCGCAGGGCGCGGTCATGGCCATCGAGGATGCCGCCATCCTCGCGCCGCTGCTCATGACCGAGGCCGACGCGGAGTCGGCGCTCAGGCGCTATGCGTCGCTGCGCCAGCCGCGCGTCGAGAAGGTGCGCAGGCTCTCGCGCTCCAACGGCTTCGCCTTCCATCTCGAATGGCCGTTCACGCTGGCGCGTGACGCGGTGGTGAAACTCCAGGGGCCCCGCGGGCATTTGAAGCGATTGAGCTGGCTCTACGGCTACGACGTCGCGCCCGATCCGGAAGCCGCCCAGCCGGCCCCCCGCCCCCCGCGACCGGATGTCCACTAGCCTGCGGGCGCTTGCCTAATCGGGGAGCGCTGTGTCAACTGCCGCGACCACAAGGACAGATCCCCGCGCATGCCCGTATCGCCCCAGTCCAATCTCACCCTCGCCTGCGTGCTGATCACAATCTTCCTCGACATGCTGGGCTACGGCATCATCCTGCCGGTGCTGCCCAGCCTGATCGGGGAGCTGTCGGGCGGCAGCGTGGCGCAGGCTGCGGTGATGGGCGGCTACCTCGTCTTTGCCTACTCGCTGATGCAGTTCCTGTTCGGCCCGGCGCTGGGCAACCTGAGCGACCGCTACGGGCGGCGCCCGATCATCCTGATCGCGCTGGCGGGCCTTACCATCGACTACACCATCATGGGCTTTGCCCCCTCGATGCTGTTCATCTTCATCGGCCACACCATCGCCGGCATTTCCGGAGCCTCGGTGGCCACGGCGACGGCCTACATCGCCGACATCACTCCCAAGGACAAGCGCGCCCACCGCTTCGGGCTGATCGGCGCCGCCTTCGGCCTCGGCTTCATCTTCGGTCCGGTCGTCGGCGGCCTGCTCGGTGAGCTTGGCCCGCGCTGGCCGTTCTACGCGGCCGCGGCGCTTGCCGGCGCGAACCTGCTGTTCGGCTTCTTCGTGCTGCCCGAGAGCCTGGGCAAGGACAAGCGCCGCCCCTTCGACATCCGGCGCGCCAATCCGTTCGGCGTGCTGTTCAGCCTCGGGCGCAGCAGCCCGGTCGTGCTGTGGCTGCTGGCGGTGCTCGGCCTGTTCGTCCTCGCCAGCCAGTCGTTCCCCTCGGTCTGGAACTTCTTCACCATCGAGGTGCTGAGCTTCTCGTCCGCCCAGATCGGCATCGCGCTCGGCACCTTCGGCATCGGCTTCGCGCTCAGCCAGGCCTTCCTCATCGCCCCGGTCACCAAGAAGATCGGCGAGTGGTCCACGGTGCTGCTCGGCATGCTGGCGGCCGCCATCGCCTTCACCGGCACCGCCTTCATCCATTCGGAACTGCCGCTCTACGGCTTCCTCATGCTCGGCTCGCTCGCCGGGCTTGCCGGCCCGGCGATCAATTCGCTCATGTCGCGGCAGGTGGCCGACGACGCGCAGGGCGAGTTGCAGGGCGCCATCAACGCCACCAACTCGCTCGCCTCCATCCTCGGCCCGCTGCTGGCGACGCAGCTGTTCAGCTACTTCACGCAGGTCGAGAAGGGCCAGCCCGGCTATTTCCCGGGTGCGCCGTTCCTGGGAGCCGGCATCCTGGTCATCGCGGCGGCGGGGCTGTTCGTCTACACCGTGCGTCGCTTCGACCTGACCCACCGGCCGCCGGTGGCCAAGAAGCAGCACGTCCATGACCTCGGCCAGCCCGGCCAGCAGGCCACGCCCCCGCACGAGCAGGATGGCGACGGCGTCGCCGACCCGGCCGGCAGGTAGACAGGCAGGTCGCCGCTAGCCCGCGACGATATCGGTGAGCTTGTGGCCCGCAAGGCCGGCCAGCTGGTCCAGCCGGCCGCGGAGGTGCTCCCCGTCGAGGAACTCGAGGTCCGCCGGCAGGCGCAGCTTCAGCACCTCGCCGTCGCGCTCGAAGCGCACGCGCGGCAGCACGCCGGGCATCGCCGCCGACATCGGATAGGCGACGCGGAACACCGCGCCGATCAGCCGCGCCCGGGCGCTCAGCGCCGCACCGGAGAGCGCCAGCACTTCGGCACTGATCGACTTCTGCTTGAGGCCCATGTAGCGCACCGCCAGCACTTCGGCGATGAAGGCCCGCCCGGGATGGTCGACCCCGGTGGCGGCGCCATAGGCGACCATGTCCACGGCCTGTTCACCGCGATAGTCCGGATGGCCGCGCCAGCCGATGTCGGCGAGGTAGCAGGCGGCCCGGCGCAGGCGGTTCTCCTCGGCCGTCTCGATCACCCCGATCGTTTCGAGGAACCCCGACGAGAAGGCGATGAGGTCATCGGCGTGCTCGGGCGAGCGCGAGCGCAGGATGTTCACGTCGGCCGCCAGCTGCATCAGCGGGTCGATGGCGCGTTCGTCCTCGTCCAGCAACCCGTACAGATAGCCCTCGCGCACGCCCAGCGCCGAGAAAACCACGCTCGAAAAGCCGCCGGCCTTCAGCACCTCGATCATCACGGCGGCGCCGTAGGGCACCAGTTCGCGCCGGCTCGAGCTGACCAGCTCGGCGCCCTCGTAGCCCTTGCCCGAGTGGCTGCCGGCGACGATCTGCTCGCACAGCTCCAGCATGTCGGCGGCCGTGACCTCGTAGTGCTGCACCATGTGCAGCGGGTACTTGCGCAGCACCTGGTGCATCTTGGCGAGCGAGCGCCAGGTCCCGCCGATGGCGCAGAATGTGCCGCCCTGCCCGTTCAGCAGCCTGGATTTCTTCAGCCGGCGCTTGGCGATGGCCTGGCCGCTGGCCGGCGTGTTCTCGGAATCGTCCTGCAGCCGGATCACGCCAAGCTCATGCGTCTCGCCGGTCGAGTCGATGCCGCCCGTGATGGTCGAGAGCTCGAGGCTGCCGCCACCAAGGTCGCCCACGACGCCGTTGAAGCCGGGCATGCCCGAGATCGCGCCAAGCGCCGCGAAGTGGGCCTCCTCCGCGCCCGAGAGCACCTTCACCGGCGCGCCCATGGTCTGTTCCACGGCGTCGACGAAGGACTTGGAATTGCTGGCCTCCCGCACCGCTGACGTGGCGAGGATGTAAGTCGTCCCCGCCTTCATGAGGCGCGACACCAGCGCGAAGCGCTGGATCGCCGTCAGCGCCCGGTCGATGTTCTGGTAGGCGATCTTGCCGGTCTGGGCGAGGCCGCGGCCCAGCGCGCAGGCGCTCTTCTCGTTGTAGAGCGGGGTCAGCGAGCGGGCATGCCGCTCATAGACCACCAGTCGGACCGAATTGGACCCGATGTCGAGCACGGCGACAGGCAGCGCACCCTTGATGCGACCCTGCGCGGTGGGGTCGGCGTCGACGCCCCAATATCGGTTCACTCAGCCATCTCTTCGTCTTCGCGCTTCAGGGCGGTGCCACGACCGGACAGGCTTGCATGCGTCATGAAGTAGTCGTGCGCGTTGTAAGGCTCATCGCCCTCCTTCGGCTTCATCCTATCGGAACTGCCGTCGGGAAGCACCTCCCAGCTCTGCTGGTTGTCCTTGAGGTAAGCCACCATGGTGCGGTCGAGGATCTGCTCGTGCACGGTCGGGTTGAGGATCGGCACCATCACCTCGACGCGCCAGTCGAGGTTGCGCTGCATGATGTCGGCCGAGCTCATGTACACCTTGGCCCGGCGCGAGGGCAGCTCGGCGCCGTTGCCGAAGCAGTAGATGCGGGAGTGCTCGAGGAAGCGGCCGACGACCGACTTCACCCGGATGTTGTCCGAAAAGCCCGGGATGCCCGGGCGCAGGCAGCAGATGCCCCGCACGATCAGCTCGATCTTCACGCCCTTGCGGCTCGCGTCGTAGAGCGCGTCGATGATCTCGGGATCGACCAGCGCGTTCATCTTCAGCCAGATGTTGGCGGGCTGGCCGCGCTCGGCGAACTCGACCTCGCGGTTGATCGAGTCGAGCAGCGTCTGGCGCAGCGTCACCGGCGAATAGGCGATCGCCTCCATCTCGGCCGGCCGGGCATAGCCGGTAATGAAGTTGAACACGCGCGCGACGTCGCGGGTGATGGCCGGCTCGGTCGTGAAGTAGCTGAGGTCGGTGTAGATCTTGGCGGTGATCGGGTGGTAGTTGCCCGTCCCCAGGTGGCAGTAGCTCACCAGCTTGCCGTTCTCGCGCCGCACGATCTGGCTCATCTTGGCGTGCGTCTTCAGCTCGATGAAGCCGAACACCACCTGCGCGCCGGCGCGCTCGAGGTCGCGGGCCCAGCGGATATTGGCCTCCTCGTCGAAGCGCGCCTTGAGCTCGACCAGCGCGGTGACGGACTTGCCCGCCTCCGCGGCCTGCACCAGCGCCTTGACGATCGGGCTGTCGCGCGAGGTGCGGTAGAGCGTCTGCTTGATCGCCACCACGTCGGGGTCGCGCGCCGCCTGCATCAGGAACTGCGCCACCACGTCGAAACTCTCGAACGGATGATGGACCAGCAGGTCCTTGGCCTTGATGGCCGCGAAGATGTCGCCGTTGTAGTCGCGGATGCGCTCGGGGAAGCGCGGCAGGTAGGGCGCGAACTTGAGGTCGGGCCGGTCGATCGAGCAGATCCAGCTCGCATCGGCGAGGCCGAGGAAGCCCTGCACCTCGAACGTGTCGCTGGGGCCGACGCCGAGCCGCTCCGAGATGTGCCGGCGCAGCGCGCGCGGCATCTTCTTTTCGATCTCGAGGCGGATCACCATGCCGCGGCGGCGCTGGCGCAGCGCCGACTCGAACTCCACCACCAGGTCGGCGGCCTCGTCGTCGATCTCGATCTCGCTGTCGCGGATGATGCGGAAGGCCCCCGAGCCGGACACCTCGTAGCCGGGAAACATCTTCGAAATGAAGAGGTTGATCAGCGTGTCGACGGTCACGACCTCGACCCGGCCGCCGGCGGCAAGGTCCGACGGCAGGCTGATGAACCGGTCGAGGTTGGAGGGCACGCGCACCAGCGCGGTGAGCGTCTGGGTCGAGCCCTCGCGCACCATCTCGAAGGCCAGCGTGAAGCCCAGGTTGGGAATGAACGGGAACGGATGCGCCGGGTCGACCGCGATCGGGGTCAGCACCGGGAAGATTTCCTCGCGGAACAGCTTCTGCAGGTACTTGATCTGGTCAGCCGTCAGGTCGTTCGCCTCGTGGATCACCACGTCCTTGGCATAAAGCTCCTCGCGCAGCTGCTGCCAGTGGTCCTGCTGCTCGAGATGGAGGTGCTGCGCCAGCGTCGCGATCTCCTCCAGCTGCTCGGCCGGGGTCAGCCCGTCCGCGCTCCGCGAGCCGAGGCCGGCGCGCAGCTGGCCCTTGAGGCCGGCGACGCGGACCATGAAGAACTCATCGAGGTTGGTCGCAGAGATCGAGACGAAGCGCAGCCGCTCGAGCAGCGGATGGTTGACGTTGCCCGCCTCCTCCAGCACCCGCATGTTGAACTGCAGCCAGCTGACCTCGCGATTGACGAAGCGCGCCGGGCTCTGGCGCAACTCGCGGATATCGGGCGCTTCGGCGGTGTCTTCGGCGATCTCGCTCATCTCATTCATCGTCGTCGCTTTCCCACTCGAGCGCCAGCTCCATCTGCCCGTCGTCCCGTAACGCGCTGCGCCGGGCAAGGGCTTCATTGGCGACGGCGCGCGTTATCGCGGTGCCCCGCTCCAGCGCGATCCGGTCCATCGTCTCGACCAGCGCCACGGCCTCCTCGGATGAACGCTCCATCCGGGCGACCAGGTAGGCGACGATCCGGGGATCGACCGCCACCTGGCGGTCATCGAACAGCTTCACGAACATCTGTGACAACTGGATGTCGTCGCTCAATGACACGCTGAAATGCGCCGCGAGTCGCGCCCGCGACTTCAGATCATCGGTCGCGAAGGGCCAGTTGGCAACGGGCTCGCGCGCCGTCAGCAACAGCGGCCGCCGGTCGCGCATGGACTGGTTGAGCAGGTGGAACAGGGCCGCCTCGTCGTAGCCGGCGCGGTCGGCGTCCTCCACCACGATGGGCTGCGTCCCGCCGGTGCGCGACAGGTCCTCCGCCGTCAGCGGCGAGGCGTAGTCGGCGCCCGATCGCTCGGCCCAGATACGGGCGAGGTGCGACTTGCCCGCGCTTGCCGGTCCCTCGACCAGCGTCAGCGGCCCGGGCCAGTTCGGCCAGGCGAGGATATGGGCATGCGCCAGCCGGTTGCCCTCGCCGGTGATGAAGTCGGCCTCGGCATGACTGGGCTGGTGCCCCAGGTCCAGCGCCAGCTGTCCCGGGTTCTGCGGGGCTTGGTCCGGGGTGCTCATTTCTGCGCGGGGGTGCGGCCCCTCCGTGCCGGCCTGCCCGCCGCGGGCGCCGGCTCGGCCGCCACGGTCGCCTCGTCCGTCCCGAGATAGAGGCTCGACTGCTGGTACTTGGCGATCGCATAGCGGATCAGCACGCCCGTGATGGCGGAGAGCGGCACGGCCAGCAGCACGCCGACGAAGCCGAACAGCAGGCCGAACGCGAACAGCGCGAACATCAGCCACACGGCGTTGATGTTGATGCTCTGCCCGACGAGCTTGGGATAGAGGATGTTGGCCTCGAGGAACTGCCCCACCCCGTAGATCGCGAGGATGATCGCGACGAGCAGCCACTGGCCGGGCAGGAACTGCGTCAGCGCGACGACCATCGACAGGGTGAAGCCGATGAGGAAGCCGACATAGGGCACGAAGCTCAGCAGGCCGCCGATCAGGCCGATGGCGAGGCCGTAGTTCAGCCCCGCCAGCGTCAGCGCCGTGCAGTAATAGACGCACAGCACCAGGATCACGCCGCCCTGCCCGCGGATGACGCCGGCCATGGCGCGGTCGATATCGTGCAGCACGCCCTGGATTTCCGAGCGGTAGCGGCGCGGCAGCAGGTCGTCGACCTTGCGGACCATGCCCTCCCAGTCGACCAGCAGGTAGAACGCCACCACCGGGGTGATGAACAGCACGGCGATCGTCCCCAGCACGCTCAGGCTGCTCT
>JAEYZJ010000141.1 GCA_023430705.1 Pseudomonadota bacterium
CCAGGATGCCGTTGGCGGTACCGTGCGGCGCAATGGCGATGCCATGCAGGTCCGCATGTTCGGCAACCCACTTGATCTCGGCAAGGCCGCCGATGTCGCAAGGGTCGGGGCCGATCACGTTGACCGCGTGACTTTCGATCAGCGCCTTGTAGTGCTGGCGCAGGTAGATCTGCTCGCCGGTGTGGATCGGCGTCGTCGTGTGATGGGTCACATCCTTGTAGACGTCTGGATTGACGTAGGGACTGTAGTCGCCGGTGACGGTGTCCTCGATCCACATCAGATGCAGGTGCTCAACCGCCTTGGCGAGACGCAACGCATCCAGCGGCATGAAACCGGGGCCGGCGTCGACGGCCGTGTTGTACCCCTTGCCCAGCGTTTCGCGGGCCGCGGTGATGCAGGCTACGAGGTGATCAAGGCCTTCCTTGGTCATCGTCCCCTTGTGCGGATACGGAAACGGCGCGTCGTGCTGAATTTCGCCGTAGAAGTAATCCGGGAAATCCTTGACCATCGACGAGTGGAAGGCCGTCGGCAGCTTGAACAGGGTGAACTCACCCGGCAGCGACTTGCCGTACTCGGCCCAGCGCTTGTAGCCCTCAGGTGTGTGGTCGGCGCCACCCGGAACTTCCTTCTGGTAGAGCGTGCGATAGGTGCGAACCTGATCGCGCACCTTGCCACCGAGCAGGCGATAGACCGGGGTGTTCAGCGCTTTGCCGGCGATGTCCCAAAGCGCGTGCTCGATGGCCGAGACAGCCGAGCCGAAGGGCTTGAAGCCGCCACGCACGCGGATGCGTCGCATCACGCGCTCCACGTCGCGCGGATCCTGGCCGACGATCCAGTCGCGGAGGGCCAGCACCTGCGGTTTGACGTAAGGCTTGGGCGTCTCGATCTGGCTCCAGCCGGTAATGCCCTCATTGGTCGTGATGCGAATGACCGGGCTATCGGCGATGATCGCGCACTTGAGATCGGTAATCTTCATGTACTGGGAGCCTCCTCTTACCCCTACCATACCAGTTGCCCATCCTATAGCTGCAAACCCTGCGGCGATGGAATGGGACTAATGGCGAAAGCCGGGAAAAGCACTGCGCCCTGACTCAGGTCGTGACGGCATCCACCGGGTGCCCAGTTCCGAGCACGACGATGGAGGCGCGGCCCTGCACCGGCGCTTCGGCGCTGGAACACTTGATGGTGAAGGTCGCCCCGTCGGCGCGGAAACGGACGACCGTGACCGGACCTTCGAAGGAAGCCGAGACGATCTCGGCGGTCGGCTGTCCCTCCGCCCATGGCACGAGCCGAATCTGCTCCGGGCGCAGCAGGATGCGCGCCTTGCCACCCGTCACGGCCCGATTGACGCGAATGCGCCCGAGGGGGGTAATAGCTTCCCCTCCGACGATCGTCGCATCGATCACCACCGCCTCGCCGAGGAAGCGGGCCAGTTGCTCGGTACGCGGCTGCAGGTAGAGCTCTCGAGGATCCCCGGCCTGCACGACCTGGCCGTTCTCGAGAACGACCAGTTGGTCGGCAAAGCTGAGCGCTTCCTGCTGGTCATGCGTCACGAGGATACCGGTGATGCCCTCAGCGCCGAGCCGCGCCTTCACCATCTCGCGCATGTTCGCGCGTAGCCCCGCATCAAGTGCAGAGAACGGCTCGTCGAACAGCATCAGACGGGGCCGGCGGGCGAGCGCCCGGGCGAGAGCGACGCGCTGCTGCTGCCCACCCGAGAGTTCGTGCGGCATTCGATGTGCAAGCGCGGAATCGAGTTCGACGGCGCGCAGCAGGTCCTCGACGCGACGGGCCTGATCGGCGCCTTCCATGCCGAAGGCGATATTGGCTCCCGCACTCAGATGCGGAAACAGCGCGCCCTCCTGCGCCACCAGTCCGATGCCGCGCCGGTGGGCGGGCAGGAAGGTGGCGCCATCAGCGAGAACGGTGCCCGCCATCTCGATGCGCCCCGCATCGGGCGGTTCGAAGCCAGCGATGAGACGCAGCATGGTGGTCTTGCCGGAGCCCGACGCGCCCACGACAGCCGTCAGCCCACCCGCGGCCACCTGCAGGTCGACACGGTCGAGCGCTGTGACGTGGCCATACATGCGGGTGGCGCTGGAGAGCGAGAGCAGGGTCATTGTCCGATCGCGCGGTTGGATTGCCGTCGCAGCAGCAGGGTCAGCGGGATCGACACCGCGACCAGCAGCAGGGCGTAGGGTGCGGCCCCGGCATAGTCCATCTCGCTGGTCAATGCCCAGAACTTCGTGGCGAGCGTGCGCGTGCCGCTCGGGGCCAGCATCAGCGTCGCGGTCAGCTCGTTGGCCGCCCCTAGCGCGACCATCAGCACGCTGGCCGCAATGCCGGGGAAAGCCAGCCGCATCGTGACCTGCCACACGGCTGCCAATGGCGGTCGGCCGAGGTTCGAGGCTGCCCGTTCGAGTTCGACCGGGACCTGCGCGATCGATGCCCGCAGGCCCGTCAGTGCCCGAGGCAGGAAGATAAGTGCATAGGCGATGATTAGCGTCGCCACCGTCTGGTACAGCGGAAGCGCGACGCGCACCGTGATCGAGACAAGCGCAAGCGCTACGATGATTCCCGGCACCGCACCGACGTAGAGGTGCGCTGCTTCGAGGAGGCGCGCCCACTTGCCCGGGGCCCGGACAGCTATCCAGGCCATCGGCATGGCGAGCCCTGTCGCCGCTGCTCCGGCCAGCAGCGCGTAGAGGAGCGTCTGGCCCAGTGCGGCGCCGATCTGGTCGAGCTTCCAGACGCCGACCCCGCCGAGCCAGAGCCAGCGTCCCAGCGTCACCAGGGTAACGCCCAGCGCAACGGCGGCGATGAGCAGCAGCAGGAGCAGCGCCGGAACCCTCCAGTGGCCCAGCAAGAGGCGGGTGGCGCGCCGCGCAGAGCCTGAGCCGACGCGTGCGTAGCGGCGGTCACCGCGCAACAGGGCCTCGCCACCCAACAGAACCACGCAGCATAGGACCAGCACGCCACCCAGCAGGTTGGCTGCCGGACCGTCATAG
>JAEYZJ010000203.1 GCA_023430705.1 Pseudomonadota bacterium
CCGGAGCGGACTCCTCTTGGGCAGGTGCCTGCTGCTCATCGCTGCCCGCGACGGGCCCGCAGTTGCCGTCGACCAGTTGCTGGCCCTCAGGGCAGGTCACGCCGTCGTCGGCAGGAGCCTGTTCGGCGGCCGGCGCCGCTTTGTCGGCCGGAGCGGACGCATCGGAGGGTGCGGTCTGGTCCGCTGGCGTGGCATCGTCGCTCGGAGTGGTGTCCTCCGCCGGGGCTTGCTCCTCGGTGGTCACGGGGGCGCACTTTCCATCGACAAGTGCCTGTCCGTCCGGGCAGTCGGCCGGGGTGGCCTCATTGGTCGGACTTGTCTCGTCAGCCGGCGAAGCTTCGTCGGAGGGAGCGCTCTGATCGGTCGGTGCAGTCCCGTCGGCCGGGGAGGTTTGCTGGCCAGCAGGTGGCTGCGTTTCGTCCGCCGCAGGTTGCTCCTCGGGTCTGCCGAGCTCCTGAGCGACCTGCTCGGGTTCCACCGCCTCGGGCGGGGTCTCCTCTGGGGTCGGTTCCTCGATCGTGGGGGCAAAGATCGGGACAGTGGCGCCTTCCACGGCGCCGGCCGCGGCCTGCGGATCGCTGACCTCCTTGGCTTCGACGATTTCCACCTTGTCGTTGGTGTTCTGCTCGATGAAGTTGAGGTTGATGACGTTGTTGATGACCGTGTTGTTCTCGACCACCACCGGGCCGACATACTCGGTTTCCCTGTAGACCTGCGGGTCGCGGTCCGCGAGGATGATGTTGACGTTCAGTTGCGGTTCGACGAATGAGCGCACCGGTACGAAGACCCAGTCGCGCTCCGGCGGCTCGCTGATGTTGACGGTGATGTTCACCTGGAAGCCGTCCCCCTCGGGCGGCAGTGGTGCCCAGCCGACATACTGGTTGCTGCGGCGCCAGCTTACCCAAGCGGGTGCCCAGTGGCGGCCCGGCACCCAGCACCAGCCGATCCGCTCGTCATCGATCCATCGGCCGTAGTGATAAACCGCCCATGCGAAGGGCTCGCGCGACTCGAAGTACCAGCCGCGGTCCCTGAGATAGAGCCAGCGTCCGTTGGTGTAAGGGCGCCAGCGATTGTCCACCCGGGGACAGAACACGTAGCGGTACTTGGCGTGCTTCACCCACACGCCGTGCTGCCGCAGGTCATTGTAGAACACGCTGAAGCTGACGCGTAGCTCCTGGGCCTGGGTGGCCGTTACGGCGAGTGGTGATACCAGACCGACAGGTGCAGCTGCGAGCAGAGCTGCGACCGCCAGGCTGGCGAGAAGTTGGGGCTTCCTCATCTGATCCTCCAAGCGTGGCGACGGGCGACGCCCGTCCCCATCAATCTGTGCTCGCCGTGCGCACGCACGGGACACCTGCATGTGACGCCATCAGCGGAGGGGTGACATGCGCTGCGAGCGCTGTCAGAACCAACAAAGCCCCCGTGTGGGACTCCAGCCACCGGTCGCGGCACCTGCTTAGCAACGCCCGTTGCCGTTGCCAGTTGCCCCGCGTCTTCCGCGTCGTGAAAACGGGCGCGCTGCTTCTGTCCCGCGCGAATGCGCCCCCCAGGGTAGGGTGTCTAGTTCGAAGAGCTTGGCGGCTTCGGGCTGAGATCACTGCGACAGCGAGGCGATCGGGCGCACTGAGGCGGCCGATCCGTCTGCCTCAGGGCCTTGTCGCCAGACATGCGACTGTCTGCCCGGCGGCAGCTTCGGCTAGAGAGGCAGGTAGCCGGTAAAGCCGGCGATCTTCCACTGGCCCGAGACGCGGTGGAGGTGAAAGACGGAGCGCCAGCCCAGTTCGAGCGCACCGCCGGCCGTGCGTGCGATGCTACCCTGGATGCGCTTGTGCGCGAGGGCCCGGCCTCCGGCGATGTCGATCCGCGTCATCGACTGGCAGCGGAACCAGGCCGTGCGCAGCGGTTCGGCAAAATTGTCCGGCGACCAGCGACCCGCGATCGCGGCGTCCCGGTAGGCGGCAAGGCTCGGATAGGCGGGGCGCCAGTCGTCCGGATCCAGCGACTTGTCGCATTCGATGCCCAAGAAGCCGTCTGCATTGTAGTCGTGCGCCACCAGCGACCAGTCGCCGCTCAGAAAGAAGTCGCTGTCGCGTCTCACCAGCATTTCCCAGATGGCGTGGCGATCGGCGTCCTCGGGTGGGAAGGGATTGATCTCGCTCATGGATTGGGCGGGGTAGCCGGGGGCAGGGGGAATGAAGGCTCGGGCAACTTGCCGCCCATCAGGGCAGTGATGCGGCTGGCGGCGCTGAACAGCATCGCGGCCGCGTCGTCGAAGGGGACGATGAGCTGCTGGCTGGCAAGAAACGGCATGGTCAGCGCCGCGAGCGACACGCCATCAGCGTTGAGGATCGGAAAGCTCAGGTCCGTGACGCCCTGCACGACTTCGCCCTCAATCCGCTCGTAGCCTCGGGCGGCAATGTCCCGGATGCGCAATCGGAAGCGTTCGAGCTGATCTGCGGGAAGCACCGCCTCGGACTCGTGCAGGATCCACTCCTGCAGGCGCGGTTGCTGGAACGCGATGATCGTGCGGCCAGAGGTGCCGCGGACGGCAGGACTCGCGGCACCGACGCGCAGGCGGATGGCGATCGCGGCCGGACTGTCGACCTGGGCAATGATGCGCTGGTTCACGCCGTCGAGCACGGCCATGTGGATGGCTTGCGACGTCTCGAGCGCCAGGGCGTTCATGATCGGCTGGGCGGCGTCCACCACGCGGCGGAAGGGGGGGAACAGGGTTGCGAGCCCGAAGAGCTGGGTGGAGAGGACCAGGGCCTCCTCGCCGGGCGGGCGCACGAGGTAGCCCCGCCGTTCCAGCGCCAGCACCACACGATAGACTTCCTGCAACGACCGGCCGAGGCGCTGGGCGATCTGGCTGGGCGTCACCGGGGCCGAGAGCGTCGCAAGGAGTTCGAGCACGTCGAGGCCCTTTTCCAGCGCGGGCGCCGTGTAGGCCGGCTTGTCGGCAGCGGGCTTGCGACGCACAACGGCAGCGGGCGTCTTCTTGGCTGCGACGGCGGTGCCGTCCTCAGCCGCCTTCGGGCGCTTGGCCATTGTCTCTCCTCTGCCTCGGTTGCCCAGTACCATCGGCCCGGCCCTGCCGCCACTGCGGCGCGGGTCGGAAGCACAGGATTCAGTGGCTAATCCCAGAGCATCAGCCAGCCAGCGCCCGGGCAATCGAAGAGGTGGGTGACGCCGGTGGGTACGCCCGCGACGAGCGGTATGGCCTTGACGCTGGATGAATCCCAACCAGCCACAAGGACGTGGTCCCCCGTCACCAGCAGGTGCTGCGGCCACTGGGCCTCGGTATCCAGTTCCGACACAAGCATCGGGGCCGCGCCGCTCACGTCGAAGGTCGAGACGGTGTCGATGCTGCGGT
>JAEYZJ010000213.1 GCA_023430705.1 Pseudomonadota bacterium
TCCTGCGGCGGATGGGACTGGTCGGCCTTGACGATGAAGACACCGAAGCTGGAGCCGTCCGATATCGGCTTGACCACGTAGGGCGGCGCCATGATGTGGCTTCGCGCCACCTCGGCCCGGCTGACGATGGTGTGGTCGGTGACCGGAATGCCGGCCGCCTTGAACATGATCTTGGCCTGGTGCTTGTTCATCGCCAGCGCCGAGGCAAGCACCCCCGAATGCGTGTAGGGAATGCGCAGGAACTCCAGCACGCCCTGAATCGTGCCGTCCTCGCCGAACGGACCGTGCAGCGCGTTGAAGGCCACGTCAGGTTCTAGCTCGCGCAGCCTCTCGGCGATGTCGAAGCCGACGTCCACTTCTGTAACGGTATAACCGGCGTTGCGCAGCGCCCGCGCGCACTCCATCCCGGACTTCAGTGACACCGGCCGCTCGTTGGCGACCCCGCCCATCAGGACGGCGACATGCTTGTTCATCAAACGGCTCCGGTGAACGGCTCGCCGTCCATGAACTCTCGCACCTCGCGCCCGGGCACGAAGTGGCCCATGCGGCGGACTTCCCACTTGAGCTCGATGCCGTGCTTGTCGCGCACCTTCTGGCGGATGGTCTCGCCCACCGTCTCGACCTCGAAGGCGTCGGCGTCCCCCATGTTGATGAGGAAGTTCGAGTGCATCTCGCTCATCTGGGCACGACCGAAGGTGAACCCGCGCCCACCGGCCGCGTCAATCAGCTTCCAGCTGGAGTGGCCATCGGGGTTCTTGAAGGTGGACCCGGCCGTTTTCGCCCGCGTCGGCTGCGAGCTCTCGCGCCGCTCGGTGACCGTCCGCATCTCGGAGAGGATCGTCTCGGGATCACCGGGAAAGCCCTGGTAGGTCCCGGAGACGAACACGGCGCCGCGCGGACCGTTCGACTTCCGGTACAGGTAGCCCATCTGCTCGTTGCTCAGGGTGACGATCTCGCCCTGCCGGGTCACGGCGCGCAGTTCCACCATGCGCTGGCGCGTCTCGGTGCCGTAGCACCCGGCGTTCATGTAGAGCGCCCCGCCGATGCCGCCAGGGATTCCGCGGTAGAACCAAAGGCCGTCTATGCCCGCCTCGGCCGATGCGGTCGCAACCTTCACGTCCGGGACTGCCGCGCCGGCGCGGACCCGATGCCCGTCGAGGATCTCGATGCTGCCGAAGCCCTTGGCCGGAAGGCGGATCACCACGCCGTCGAGGCCACCGTCACGGATGAGCAGGTTCGACCCCAGCCCGATCACGGTGACACGGATATCCTCCGGCAAGTTGCGCAGGAAGAAGGCGAGGTCGTCCTCGTCGGCCGGCCGGAAGAACAGCTGCGCCGGTCCCCCTACCCTCAGGGTCGTCATCTCGGCCAGCGGCTGGTTGGGCACGACCTGCCCACGCACATCCGAAAGCCACGGCAGGCTCGGCGTCAGGTCAGGCCACTGGGGAACATGCACGTTCATGGCAGGTCGACCTCCTTGCCGAGCAGTGCGCCGAGTTCCCCCGGCAGCGCCGCCGCCCATTGCGTGATATTGCCGGCTCCGAGGCAGACCACATAGTCGCCCTCCACGGCCCGGGTCGCAAGCAGTTGCGCCAACCCTTCCGGCGCGTCGAGCACGCGGGCGTCGCGATGTCCGCGAGCCCGGATGCGGGCGACCAGCTCATCGTGTGTCACGCCCTCGATGGGCGCCTCGCCCGCCGCATAGATCGGCGCCACGATGACCGTGTCGGCGTCGTTGAAGGCCGTGGCGAACTCGTTGAACAGGTCGTGCACGCGCGAATAGCGGTGCGGCTGCACCACCGCGATCACGTCCCGCCGCGTCGACTGCCGCGCTGCCCTCAGCACGGCGCTGATCTCGACCGGATGGTGACCGTAGTCGTCGATGACGGTGATCCCGCCCACCGTGCCCGTCCGGGTGAAGCGGCGCTTCACGCCCGAGAACGACTTCAGCCCCTTGCGGATGGCTTCGGCCGGCACCTTGAGCTGGTCGGCAACGGCGATGGCGGCCGTGGCATTGAGCGCGTTGTGTTCGCCCGGCATCGGCAGTTCGAGCCCGTCGATACGCAGGTGCGTCATTGGGATGCGGTCGCGGATCTCCACCGAGAAGTGCTGCACGCCGTCACGGTTCTCGAGATCGACGAGGCGCACATCGGCCTGCGGGTTCTGCCCGTAGGTGATGACGCGGCGGTCGCGGATCTGGCCCACCAGCGCCTGCACTTCGGGATGGTCGAGGCACATCACGGCAAAACCGTAGAACGGCACGTTCTCGACGAAGTTGATGAAGGCCTGCTTCACCTTCTCGAAGTCGCCGTAATAGTCGAGATGCTCGGGATCGACATTGGTGACGATGGCGACATCGGCCGGCAGCTTCACGAAGGTTCCGTCGGACTCGTCGGCCTCCACCACCATCCATTCGCCGTCACCGAGGCGGGCGTTGGTGCCGTAGGCGTTGATGATGCCGCCGTTGATGACCGTAGGGTCGTAGTTCGCGGCATCGAGGAGCGCTGCCACCAGCGTGGTGGTCGTGGTCTTGCCGTGCGTGCCCCCGATCGCGATGGCGTTCTTGAACCGCATGATCTCGGCCAGCATCTCTGCCCGGCGGACGACCGGCAGGCCGCGCTGGCGGGCAGCGGCCAGCTCGGGGTTGCCCTTCTTGATGGCCGAAGAGATGACGACGACCGCCGCGTCCTTGAGGTTGTCGGACGACTGGCCGATGGCGACCTCGATGCCCATGGCGCGCAGGCGCTGGACATTGGCATTCTCGCTGCTGTCCGACCCGCGGACCTTGTAGCCCTGGTTGTGCAGGATTTCGGCGATGCCGCTCATGCCGATGCCGCCGATGCCTACAAAGTGCACCGGACCGATGTTGCGCGGCATCTTCATGCGGAGAGTCCCTTCTGGGCTAGACGTTCGACGACGTCGGCAAGGTTGACGACAGCGTCCGGCTGTCCGAGCGATCTGGCCGCGGCTGCGGCTGCGACAAGCGTCGCCGGATCACTCAAAAGTGAGGCAAGACGGGTGCCAAGCGATTGGGGCGTAAGCGTGGCCTGCTCGGCAATCCACCCTGCGCCCGCCGCTTCCATGACCAGCGCGTTGTTCTTCTGGTCGGCATCGATCGCCCCCGGCAAAGGCACCAGTATGGCCGGTCGTCCGATGGCGGTGAGTTCCGCAACGGTCGAGGCGCCCGAGCGCGACACGACGAGATGCGATCCCGCCATGCGTTCGGGCAGGTCGTCGAAGAACGGGGCGAGCTCGACGTTGACCTTGGCCCGCCGGTAGGTCTCGGCGACGCGGTCGAGGTCTTCGGGCCGGCATTGCTGCGAGATGCGCAGACGCGAGCGCAACTCCTGCGGAAGCTCGGCGATTACCGGCGGGACCAGATCGGCAAAGACGCGCGCGCCCTGGCTTCCGCCGAAGACGAGGACCTGGATCGGCCCTTCGGCCTCGAGCACGGGATAGGGTGTCCGGGCCGCAGCTCTGACCCGGTCCCGCACCGGGTTGCCGACCACCACGGTCCTGTCTGCGAAGGCCTCGGCCTTCAGCGTCTTCGGAAAGCTGACGCCTATGACGCTGGCCCGTTTCGCGAGGGCCCTGTTCGCCCGCCCCATCACGGCGTTCTGCTCGTGCAGGACTCCCGGGATGCGGCGAATGCTGGCTGCCATGAAGGGAGGGAATACCGGGTAGCCGCCGAAGCCGACGACCGCGTCGGGCCGGATGCCACCGAGATCGAAATAGGCGACGCAGATGCCCCAGGCGATCTTCGCTCCGGCCATCAGGAACCGCACGGGGTTGCGCACCGAGGGCGTGGCTGATGGGACGATATGTGTCGCGCTGGCGGGAAAGTCGCCGCCATAGGCCTCGACCCTGTGGTCGGTCATCAGCTGGATATCGTGCCCGCGCCGCCGCAGTTCCTGCGCCAGCGCCATAGCCGGGAAGAGATGGCCTCCCGTACCGCCCGCCATGAGGACGAACCTGCTCATTCGGCGGGGGATAGCACCCCGCTGCGATAGACGGGAAGCCCGGTCGCGAGCCGCTCCTCCGGCTTCTTGCGGGTGAAGGCCAGCATCAGCCCCATGCCGAACGCGATCGCGAACATCGACGTCCCGCCGTAGGAGACGAAGGGCAGCGTCATTCCCTTGGGCGGCATGAGGCTCAAATTCACCGCCAGGTTGATCGCGCACTGCAGCCCGAACTGGATCGCCAGCGTCGATGCCGCGAGGCGCGCGAAAAGGCTCGACTGCTGCTGCGCCCCGATCAGCGCCTTGATCACGATGAACGCGATCAGGGCCACGAGGCAGAGGCAGAAGAGAATGCCGAACTCGCCCGCGGCGGCCGAGAACACGTAGTCGGCATGCGCGTCCGGGATCACCTTGTTGGCGATGGATTCACCCGGCCCCCGTCCGAACCAGCCTCCCTCGAGGAGCGAACCCAGCGCCTTGTCGACCTGGTAGGTGTTGCCGCTCTCGGGGTTGATGAAGCTGTCGATACGCCGCGCGAAGTGCGGAAAGATCGTGTAGGCGGCGAACATCAGTCCGATGGCGCCCGCGCCGAGCCCGATGATGACCAGCCAGGAGATGCCGGACAGGAAGAGGAGCGCGCCCCAGGTCGCGAGGACCAGCGCGGTCTGGCCGATGTCGGGCTGGAGCAGCAGGCCGGCGACGATCGCGGCCATGATCAGCGTTGCGAGCGTGCGCCCGGGCACACCCGGGCGTTTCATGCTCTCAGAGAACAGCCACGCCCCCAGCACCGCGAACGCGGGCTTCACGAACTCCGACGGCTGCACGGTATTGCCCAGGATGGACACCCAGCGCTTGGCACCCTTCACCTCGACGCCGATCCTGAGGGCGAGCCACAGCAGGACAAGCGAGACCACCAGCACCGCGAGGGCAGCGATGCGGGCTGGACGGTGCGGCAGGAACGAAGCGGCCAGCATCACCGGCAGGGCCATCGCCGCGAACACCGCCTGGCGAACGATGAAGTGCCACGGCCCGAGCCCGAGGCGTTCAGCCACCGGCGGGCTCGCCGCAAAGCTCAGCAGGATGCCCACCAGCAGCAGCAGCGTGAGGGCCGTGAGCAGGGACTTGTCGATGGTCCACCACCACTCGGCAATGGGGGTCTTCCGCTCGCGTGAAAACATCAATTGACGCCGCCCGGCTCCGGACGGCCTCCCGTACGCACAACTCGAGGCAAATTGTACGGGGCGTTGGTTACCAAGTTCGGAACGCGAGTCGCGTTTTGCGAATCCGGAACCGGCGATGACAGTCGAGCCCTCTAGCGCAGCTTCAGCGAGCTCAGCCCGATCAGCGCCAGCACGAAGCTGATGATCCAGAAGCGGATGACCACCTGGCTCTCGGTCCAGCCCAGCATTTCGAAATGGTGGTGGATGGGCGCCATCTTGAACACACGCTTGCCGGTCAGCTTGAACGAAACCACCTGCACGATGACTGACACCGCCTCCAGCACGAACAGGCCGCCCACTATGGCCAGCACGATCTCGTGCTTGGTCGCGACGGCAATCGCGCCGAGCGCGCCGCCCAGGGCCAGGGAGCCGGTGTCGCC